>CAZOSU010000013.1:18428-19730 GCA_964582515.1 uncultured Acetatifactor sp.
ACCGATAATCATACCGATGGGCACAATAATCCAGGAATAAGAAAGTCCTGCAATGGTCTGTCCCAGATAATTACCTGCGGGCATAAAGCCTACATTTACGCCGGTTAAGAAAAGAACCAGCCCCAAATAGGTATACACAAGACCTACACCGATACGAACCAGAGTTTTTTTATTTATATCTCTGGAAACCAGCTGGAATAATCCAAAAAAGAATACAATGGGCAGAAGTGCTGCCGCCATCTCCTCGAAATATGTAGGGAAGCCTTCTGCAAAGAGTCCCCAAAGCAGCACAGTATCCGCAATATCCGGAATCGCCTCGGATACAACTTCCGCCTGTCCCGGCTTGAAAATCATACCTAAAATCAAAACTGCCATGATGGGACCGATGGAACACAGGGCTACCAGACCGAAGGAGTCGTCCGCTGCATGCTTATCGCTTCGGATTGCTGCAATACCGATACCGAAAGCCATGATAAAGGGTACCGTCATAGGACCGGTGGTAACACCGCCGGAATCAAAGGCAATCGCCAGAAAATCCTGGGGAACAAAGATTGCCAGTATAAATATAATGGCATAAAAAACAACCAGAAGTTTTGCCAATGAAATCCCAATTAACATACGCAGAAGTGCAATCACAAGGAATACACCCACGCCCAGAGCCACGGCCAGTATGAGCACCAAATTGGGAACGGAGGGCACCTGCTGGGCCAGTACCTGCAAATCCGGCTCCGACACGGTAATGACAAAGCCCATGATAAAGCTAATTAGTACCATTACCAGAATATTTTTTGACTTTGTAGTGATGGTACCTACACGCTCGCCCATAGGAGTCATGGAAATTTCCACACCCACATTAAAGAATAACATCCCCACAATCAGAAGCACTGCTCCCACCAGGAACGTCAGCAGAATACTTGGTGGAATGGGTGCTATGGTGAAACACAACAACAGGACGATACCCAATATCGGGAAGACCGCCTTTAATGTTTCGCTAAATTTCTCAACAAACTTTTCTTTTAACTTTGATGGTAAAAAATGCAAATCTCTCGTCACCTTTCGTCAAAATTCTACAATTCTATAATATCACATTATGCCCTCAAATAAAAATAAAATATCAGTAAAGATTTTGTTAATATTTAGGTCTGAGTACGGCCTTCACAATCACCCTCTCCTGACGATATACCACGTGATACAAAATGGCAGCCATGAGGAATGCCGTTACCACATCAAACACAGAATGCTGCTTTACGGTAGTTTGACAGTTGAATAAGAGAAAAATCCCAGCAGGCCTTGAAAAGCCTG
>CAZOSU010000014.1:0-17946 GCA_964582515.1 uncultured Acetatifactor sp.
CTTTTTTACTTGTTTTCGGGGTGTTTTAAGGCTTTTTACAAGTTTTTGGCTATACAGAAATTGGTTTTTAACACTTTTTTATTTCTAAACCACTTCATTTTTCCTGTGGTAATATTTTGGGTAATATTCGCCCCGTCTTTTCAAAAGTGGTAATATCACCCCTTCGCTGGTATAAAAATTATAACGTGGGACATCCCCAAAAGTAACTCATATTTTATATGAATTTTATGGAAGTATTTCGAGGTTTTTGGCTAAGAAAAAATTTCTCGTCCATATGACATACAGCCATTATTATATTTTCCGTTCCTAATCGTGCCCCATTCCATACCTTTATTAAAATCAATTCCTTGATTCCCTAATATACTCTTCGATAACTACCAGAATCTCGACCGCTCTTTCATACTGTTCTTCCGCATCCTGCTTTGAAACAATGAAAAAATCATCATAATCACAACTATTTCTAATTTGAAATGCCTGTTGCAAATACTTTGAATACTTTTTATCAAAAATCTCTGTCTTTATAAATTCCTTTTGAAAATAAGCAATTACCCCTGCATGCTTTGAAAAATCAACCTGCCTTATTGCAAGAACAGCCCTTATTGCGGAAAATATAGCGTAGTAAGACCTTCCAACAGAATCCTTATACAATCCCGCTTCCAAAAGCAATTTTGCAGATGTCAGTTTTTCCTTCGCAGAAGACAAACGATACTTAATTAAATCATCCAATCTTTTTGCCCTCCTCCGCAATATTTCGATAATACGGAAGTGACTGCTTATATTTCATAAACTCATCATAAGGAACAACCGTAGGAGAAACAATAATGTCATTTTCTAATCCAAGTTCAGCTGAAACATCCCAAATCTGCTTTAATTTTGCTTGTAAAACCTCGCGAGAACCACGAACCAATGCTACAATATCAATATCCGAATCCTCTGTATAATTACCTCTTGCATAAGAACCATAAAGAACAATTTCTACAATATCATCACCATAAACTACTCTATAACAGTCCACCATTGCCTTTGTAATTCTGCTCAATTGAGTTTCTGTACACATCCATATCACCTCGTATAATTATAAAACAAATTCAATCTACACCTTAAACCGATATCCTACACCCCAGATAGTCTCAATATATTGTGGCTTCGCAGTATCCGGCTCGATTTTTTCACGGATTTTCTTGATATGCACGGTTACGGTTGCGATATCACCGATAGAGTCCATATCCCAGATTTCGCGGAACAGCTCTTCCTTGGTATATACGTGGTTGGGATTCTCCGCAAGGAAGGTAAGCAGGTCAAATTCCTTGGTAGTGAAGTTTCTTTCCTCACCATCTATATAAACACGACGAGCGGTCTTATCGATACGGATACCCCTAATCTCCACGATATCGTTCTGGGCTTTTTGACCGGCACCCACCAGTCTCTCATAACGTGCCATATGCGCCTTCACGCGGGCAACCAGCTCGCTGGGACTGAAAGGCTTGGTCATATAATCATCTGCTCCAAGACCCAGACCTCTGATTTTATCAATATCATCCTTTTTCGCAGAAACCATCAGAATAGGGATATTTTTCTCCTGACGAATCTTTTTACACACTTCAAACCCATCCATACCCGGAAGCATCAAATCTAAGATAACCAAATCAAAATCACCAGCCAGTGCCGCCTGTAAGCCCTCATCTCCGGTATGTCTGGCCTCTACTTCAAAATCACTCAGCTCCAAGTAATCCTTCTCTAACTCTGCAATTGCTACTTCATCTTCAATAATTAAAATCTTACTCATCTTATATTTCCTCCACATTATGAATTCGGTGTCAATTCTTTATATTTTCTTATTACAAAGTGAATACAGGTGCCCTCCCCTTCTCTGCTGGTTGCCCATATGTATCCACCATGGTCTTCAATAATTTTCTTTACAATGGATAAGCCGATACCACTGCCGCCCTGCATGGAATTACGGGATGCATCCGTGCGGTAAAACCGGTCAAATATCTTGGATAAGTCCTTCTGAGCGATTCCCTTACCATTGTCCTCAATCTCAATTCGTACAGAATCCAGCTCATCCAAAATGCGAATATCAATCTCTCCGTTTTTCTTATCCATATATTTTACACTATTACTGGTAATATTATTAATGACCTTCTTCATCTGCTCCGGGTCTGCAATAATGACGGTATCACTGCTCACCAGATTGGAATAATCCAGCCGGATATTGCGGTTTTCCAAATCCATACCCACTTCTTCCACACAGTCTCTGAAATAATCAGCCACATTAATCTGGTGGAAATTATACGGAATACGATTATTCTCCACATTGGAATAAACCGTCAGCTCATTAATCAGCTTCTGCATGTCCGTGGCCTTATTATATATGGTACGCAAATACTTATCCTTCTTCTGAGGGGTGTCGGCCACACCATCCAAGATTCCTTCCACGTATCCCTTAATGGCAGTAATGGGCGTTTTCAAATCGTGGGAGATGTTACTGATTAGTTCCCTGTTCTGCTTCTCATGCTGGGAATTCTCTTCCGTGGACTCCTTCAGCCTAAGCCGCATATCCTCGTAATTGCGATATAAATCACCGATTTCTCCCTTAGCATCGGTCTGCAGAGTATAATCCAAATCCCCCTCCTTAATCTTGGTCATGGCCACATTCAGCTGACTTAAAGGATTAAACACACTCTTCTGAATCCATCGGGTCAAAAGCCAGCTCGTAAATATCAGAATCAGAATCATGGCGATAATCATATCTATTAACAGCTGGCGGGACACCAACATATTAATCTTCGTGATTAACGAATAATCCAGTTCTTTCACCGGATAACCATTTCGTACATTCATCAGATAAATGCTGATAACAACGAATGCCACGGCACACAATATCAGCGGAATGGTAATAATCGTTACAAACGTAACTACTAATCTGGTTTTAAACTTCAAGGCTTTCCCTCCCTCCGAATCAAGCTTACTCCGTCCATTTCAAAAATTCGTATGGCTTTGAATACTTACTTATATTCTATTTTATCATATCCTGCCCCAACATGTATAAATAAGAAAGAATAATCTTCTAAAAAAAATATGAAAATTTTTTCAGAAAAATATATTGACATTTTCTTTGGTTGTGCTATATTAATATTAGTAATCATTACTGATATCGAGAAAGGAAAGACAATGGCACTGAAAAAAAGCAAACAACGAGAGCAGATTAAACAATTTCTTATGACTCGCAAGGATCATCCTACCGCGGATGTAGTATATATGAACGTCCGCAAAGAGAATCCCAATATCAGCTTAGGTACAGTGTACCGAAATCTTACCTTACTTTCAGAAATCGGTGAGATTCAAAGGCTTCGCATGGGAGACGGAGTAGACCATTTTGACGCAGACACCTCCCAGCACTATCACTTCATCTGCAAAGAATGTGGCAGCGTAATTGACTTGGCGTTGGATGCCCTACCGGATACCTGTGGTATCGCGGGGCAGAACTTCGATGGGGAAATTGCCGGATGCGTCACCTACTTTTACGGAAAATGCAAAGCCTGCTGTAATGTATGTAGCAGGGAAAATTTGTAAACACTAACACCAACACAATATTTTATTTAAGAAAAGGAGACAATGATTATGAGTAAGTATGTATGTAGCGTATGTGGTTATGTTCACGAGGGAGATGCAGCTCCTGACAAGTGCCCTATTTGTGGTGTTCCGGCTGAAAAATTCAATGAGATGGCTGGCGAGAAGGTATGGGCCGCTGAGCACGTAGTAGGTGTAGCACAGGGTGCTCCGGAAGATATCATAATGGACCTTAGAGCAAACTTTGAAGGTGAATGCTCCGAGGTAGGTATGTACCTTGCTATGGCTAGAGTAGCTCACAGAGAAGGTTATCCTGAAATCGGTTTATACTGGGAAAAGGCTGCTTGGGAAGAGGCAGAGCATGCAGCGAAGTTCGCAGAGTTACTTGGCGAAGTAGTTACCTCCTCTACCAAGAAGAATCTGGAGATGAGAGTTGACGCTGAGAACGGTGCTACTGCAGGTAAGTTTGACCTTGCTAAGAGAGCAAAAGAGCTGAACTTAGATGCCATCCACGATACCGTGCATGAAATGGCACGCGACGAGGCCCGCCATGGAAAGGCATTTGAAGGACTTTTAAAGCGTTACTTCGGGTAAGATATATGGCTCTAATTAATTATCCTACCCCCGCACAGCTAGCGGAAATATCAGATAGATTTACACAGCATCACCACGATATCGAGAATATTATTGTGTCTGTTAACTCTGATATGGAATGCCTATTCCCACCCTTTACAGGGAATCATCCGGAAGAAGAACACCTAAAAAATGTCCTTTTACGTTTACAACAAAGTAGTGATACCCTACAGGCCTTCTCTAATCTGATTAAACAAGGGCAAAAAGCAATTAATACCCCTGATGAGCCTCTTGTCACTGATCAATTCCGTTAGACAAAATATTCAAAAGAAACTGCAGAAAAGCCGGCGTTTGTCGGCTTTTCTATTTGCTCTCATTATGATACAGTTATCATATGCATATCATCACACTTATTGGAGAGCATACCCATGAAAAAGAAAATACTCCTAATATTAACCATTCTCATTCTTATTTGGATTATCATAGGCATCCTGCTGTTTGGCAACTCAAAGCCCGGTGAGACCACCTTTTCGTCAGTTCCCACGGCTCCGCCGGTTCTGACTATCTCACCTACGGCAGCACCCACGCAGCCCCCTACCCCTAAACCTACACAATCTCCATCTCCCACACCTACTATAGCGCCCAGTCCCTCGCCGGAGCCCATAGCCGTAGCGACGGATGCCCCTGCCCATGTGCCGGATTTTACACCCGCTCCTACAGAATCCTCTGTAACAGACCTTCCGGTGGACGTAGACTGGTACCAGCATATGATGAATACCTCTATTCTTTCCGCAGGTACCAATGGCCGCCTGGAAAGAATCATTGAAAAGATTAAAAGCGGAGAAAAGGTCACCGTCATGGCCTATGGCGGCTCCATCACCGAAGGCGCCGGTGCAGAAAACTTCTCCTATTCCTATGGGGAACAGTTTATCTACGCGCTACAGGAAGCCTACCCCGGCTCCGCCATCCACTACCACAACAGCGGTCTGGGTGGTACCCCCTCCACACTGGGACTGATGCGTTATCAGCGAGACGTTATAGATGTCATCGGTGAGACACCGGATCTGGTCATTTTAGAATTTGCCGTAAATGATTACGAGGAGCCTACGGATGGACGAGCCTACGAAAGTCTTGTGCGTAGCATTCTGGAGAATGACCCGGATACGGCTGTGGTATTGCTCTTTTCTGTATTCAAAAACAAATGGAATCTGCAGGACACCTACATCCCCATCGGGGAACACTACGGTCTACCCATGATCAGTATCAAGGACGCCATCGCTACTGCCTATGAGACCGGTTATTTGACAGATACAGAATATTTTGCAGATATATACCATCCCACCAATTATGGACACAAAATTACTGCTGACTGCTTATTGGAGCTGTTTGCACAAGTATCTGCCAAAGATGCTACCCTGCCCATCTCTCCTGTACCGGAAGAGTCTGTCTACGGTTCTGACTTTCAGACAATCCGCTTTATTACCTCAAAGGACAGTGCAGGTACCATCGTAACTACGGGCAGCTTTTCTTCACAGGATACTGCCCTGCAAACCTTTGCCAGAACTACCCTTCCGGCCTTCCCGGACAACTGGCACCATACCTCCGAAAATGGCACCGAGAGCCTGAAAATCCAGCTTACCTGTAAAAATATATTGCTGACCTTTAAACTCAGCACTTCCCAGGACTTTGGCAAGGCCTCCGTGTATATCGATGGTAACTATATTACAGATCTGAATGGCTATCTAAAAGGCGCCTGGAATAATACGGATACCATACTCTTACTGGACGATGATACCGCCGCTCCCCATATTCTGGAAATTCGGATGAAGGAGGGGCATGAGACAAAGCTTTTTACTGTATTGGGAATCGGATATTCTTAAATACAACCAATTATATAGTTTTTCTCAATCCTCTTGGCAATATAGGTTTACTGCGTTAATCCCCTGGGAAGCTTAGTTAGGAGGTGCATTATGTATCACAGAATCGAAGCAGTAAAGGTATTACCTGATTATTTTATTGAAACTCGTTTTTTAGGTGGTGAAGTTAAGAAATATGATGTCAAAAAGCTCTTTGTGGAATTTCCGCAGTTCAGACAATTTGAAAATAATATGGAGTTGTTCGCTGATGTCCAAGTAGACATTGGCGGCTACGGCGTATCCTGGAATGATGATTTAGATTTGGATGCTGATACCATCTGGGAGGATGGCATCTTAATCGAGCATCTTCCTGAGCCAAACATCAACCACCTGCTTGCATACCAGTTACTTCTGGCCAGAAAAAGTGCTAATGTCACCCAAAAGCAATTAGCTGAAATCACCGGAATTTATCAGGCAGATATCAGCAAAATCGAAAGAGGTCTCGGCAATCCCTCATTGGCAACCTTAAATCGATTGGCGGAGGGTCTGGGAATGCGACTGAATATTACATTTGAGAATACCAATTAATACAGCACTCGGCGTTAAAACGCCCCACGATTCATCTCGCGGGGCGTTCTTATCACTCCGTATTCTGTACTAAGTTCCATAAATATAAAATGAATGCCAGCATAACATCCCCCATGTTATTCCTTTTTATACTAATATAATATTCCTTTCGTCGTTTTTTATTCCTAGTGCTTCGGTTTTAAATTAATTACGCTCTCAGAAATATCCTATGTGAATGGTGCAGTTATTTAGAAACCGAAACACTAGGAAATCTTATTTAATGTCCAGATTCCTGCATTTTTATGGTAATTCAGTGTAATTTGCTGTACTCGGTCAGAAAAGGTGACTTCACATCGATAACTAATTACATCCACCGTTTTCTTGCTAGAATACAGCAAATGGTCTATCTTCAGGCGAAGCCCCTCCACGCTAAAGTACAGCGGTATCATCTCCCCCTTGTTATTGAAGGAAGCAATCACCGGCACCGGTACAATATTGGGATTGTTAGCTAAAATCATAGTTACTTCATGCTCTGACATACTTACCTCCTGTCATTCTCTATTTATTATATCAGAACATCCGTTCGGTTTCAATATGGTAAATTCCCCCTGTAAACAATTGACTTTATGGTACTTTTGTCTTATAATTAGTTCACAGAATATTCTTTAAATTCATTAATCAAGCGTAAATGGTATGACTTTTATTCCTTGATTAACAAATAAAAATTACAAAGGAGACTATATTATGGCAAAAAACATGGGGTCACAAACAGTTGAAACTATTACCGGAAGAAAAGTTGTTCTTTCCGCATGTGGGGGAAAGACAAATGTAGACGAGCTTAAATGGTTGACAGATACCGTCTTAGCCAGCGCCTCCACCTGGAAGTCCTCAGGCTGGGCTTACATCGCTGACTGCTCAAAGATGGATCCTGTTACTCCTGCTGAAGGGCGCGAGTTGGTAGAAATGACCAAGAAATTCGTAGACGCCGGCTGCAAGGCATTTGCTTTTGCAGAGGGCAATTCCATCATGTTAAAGGTTCAGGCGCAGAAAAACACCCAACGTTCAGAGACCGGTGTTATTGAAGGCCACTTCGCTACTGTTGATGAAGCATTAGCATGGTTAAAAACGGAAGTTCACATTTAACTCCTGTATACAAATAGAGGCTGCCCTAAGATGGACGGCCTCTATCTATTTTTATATATTCTTCTGCCTTCCCCAAGCATACCTCTCTGTCAAAGCCCTCCCAATCCGTTACATATAAGGTTTTCACCCTTCATCACCCGCTCCAGAAATGCAATGGTTATTCCCTCATAACGCTTGGAATCCACCATGTAACTCATCCCATGTGCAGCCTCCGGAAATGTATGGAGCTCCACAATTTCTCCACCAGCCTCCTTGATGGCACGGCTCATTTCACAGGGTACAAAACTATCCGCTTCCCCATGAATCAGCAAAATAGGAATTTTGGCATTTTTCACTGACTCCACTGCACTACTTTCCTCTAATGCAAAACCGCCGAACACTCTGGCTCCCAGCTTTATAAACGGATACAGCAGTATCGATGGGAAATGCATTTCCCGTCCCACCTTACAGATAATTTCCTTTGGGGAAGAATACGGACAATCCGCCATAATTCCTTTTACATTAGCCGGCAGCTCCTCATCACTTGCCATAAGCACCGTTGCCGCACCCATGGAGATTCCTGCCAATACAATCTTTACATCTCTTCCAAAACGCTCCAATGCATAATCTATCCAGCTTAGGCAATCCTTGCGCTCCATCACACCAAAGGTAATGGTCTTTCCCTCACTTTTTCCATGAGAACGCTGGTCCACCACCAGCACATTGTACCCCAGCGTTATCGCCAGCTTGGTTCCGCCACAAAAATCCACATATCCACTACTTTTATATCCGTGAAACTGAATCTGCAAGGGCGCATTCTCTTTCACATGATAATATCTTCCAGCCAGCTTCAATCCATCAAAGGAGGTAATGGATACACTCTCATAGGGTCTGTCCATGATTTCCTGTATACATCCGTCAATGGTCTCCTTATACTGTGGATATTGAGGACCGCCCGGTGTTGGTGGTTCATCTTCCTTCCGCCTTTTCGGTGCCTGAAACGCAATCCGGTAACTAACATAAGAAATGGTTAACACATAGGCCATCAATAACAAAATCACAAATAAATAAACCACACTTTCAGCTCCTATCCTATATTACTTTGACCTCTATAGTTTCCCCACATCTTGGGAATTTATAACTCTTTTTTGCATTATATCATAACTTTGTTACTACAGCAAAACACCTTCAAATGCCTACGCACTTGAAGGTGTCTATGCATGCTATTTAATTCTTACTCTCTGGCCGGCATAAATATTCCTTACTCACGTGCACCTGTTTTTTCTCACCTTCACTGCCAGCGCATGAGCTCTCATCCCCTCCGCCTCTGCAAGCTCAATAATATAATCCGCATTTTCTTTCAGTGCCTTTTCCGGGTAGCGGATAACACTGTAGCCCCGCATAAATTCCTGGACGGACATACCGGAGGAGAATTTTGCAGTGCCGCAGGTGGGGAGGATGTGGTTGGTTCCGCAGAAATAATCCCCCACCGGCTCGGTGCTGTACTCGCCTACAAACACCGCTCCCGCATTGGTAAGCTTTGCCAGAACTTCCTCACAATCCTCTAATAAAAGCTCCGCATGCTCCGGTGCAAGCTCGTTTACCGCATTCACTGCTTCTTGTATGGAATCCACTATAAAGATGTCTCCATAATTTTCAAAGGTCTTACCGGTGGCTGCTACAAGGTCATTCTCCTGACACAGGCGATTTATCTCCGCTTTTACCTGCAACGCCTGTTCCTCCCACAAGCAAAACAGTGTGCTTGCCTCAAAGCCTGTTCCGTGCTCTGCCTGAGACATCATATCTGCCGCAATGAACGTGGGATTGGCCTTTTCATCTGCAATAATGGCGATTTCCGAGGGTCCTGCAATGGAATCAATTTTCACTTCCCCAAATAACAGCTTCTTCGCCATCTGGGTATAGTTATTTCCCGGTCCGGTGATGGCATCCACCTTTTTCACGGTCTCCGTGCCATAGGCTACTGCTGCCAGCCCCTGGGAACCGGACAGCTTATAGTAATTCTTCACTCCCAGATAATCCGCCACATATAACAAGTGCTCATCAATGGTGCCGTCTGCCCTGGGCTTGGTCAATATGTAAATGTTGGGAACGCCTGCCACGATTGCCGGAACCAGATTCATGCAAAGCGTAGAAATCAGCGGTGCCATATTCCCCGGTACCGTAACTGCCACACTGTTAATGGGCGTATAACGTCTCTCCAGTACTGCTCCATTTTCGCACTCTTCTACAAATCCCTTGGGCAACTGACGTCTGTGAAACCTAAATAAATTGTCACAGGCTCTCTTCACCGCTTCCTTAAACTCCTGCGAAACTATATCCTTCGCTCTCCTAAATTCCTCCTCCGATACAAAGAGACCGATTTTCTCAATCTCCACATTGTCAAACTGCTTCATGTAATCATACAGAGCCTCATCTCCCCGCTCTTTTACATTCTTGAGCACCTCCTTTACGGTGATTTCCACCTCTGCCGGAATGCTGCTCCTTCTCTTTAAAAGGTTCATAAATCTTGGATTGTCGTAACTGAATTTGCTGATGGTAACCATAATGTCCTCCTTTTTGAATCCATATCCTTCCGAACCATTCGCAAAACCGTCGCCTGGTTCGGAAGAATATATAAATAAAAAAGCGAAAACGCCTGACCCACGTTTATCAAGGAAATTTTCCCTAACAAACGTGGATCAAGCGTTCTTCGCTTACTATCAAGGTGAGTATAACAACTATCTTTGCTTTTGTCAAGTAATATATTAGCGTAATAAAGTTTTGTTTTACACCCAGGGACAACGCACTCTGCCAGCATTTTCCGCATACCTTAAAGAGTGAGTATTAATCCACTTGCAATCGCAGAAAGGCCTGGTTCGATATGATGAAAAAATTTGATTTTGCCATTGTGGGAGGCGATAAACGCACGGCAGGCATGGCGCAGGTATTTGCCCGGCGGGGCCACGATGTGGTCTGCTACGGCACAGCGGAAAATCCCACCCACGAGAAAATCTATTACGCCCAAACGCCGGCGGAGGCTATTTCCAAAGCTCCTGTCATCGTGTGTGGTATCCCCTTTGCACAAGAGGATGCCTTGTACTTTACAGATAAAAGCATCCATGTCCCGCTTACCGAGTTGCAACGAATGCTGCGAAAAATGCACAAGATATTCGGCGGTGTCATCTCCGAGGATTTCCGGCGGGGATGCGAAAAGCGGGGCATCAGCTGTTATGATTTTATGCTGGATGAACCACTGGCTATCTACAATGCCATCGCTACTGCAGAGGGTGCCATTTTGGAAGCTCTGCTTCACAAGGATACTCATCTGCATCAGAGTAAGACCCTGGTACTTGGTTATGGACGCTGTGGCAGAGTACTGGCTGACAAATTAAAAGGACTTTCCGCTCAGGTCACCATCTGCTCTGAGCAGGCACAGGAGCTGGCCGCTGCAGAAGCTCTGGGCTTTCAGGTGATGCCCCTTTTCAAACTTCCAAAGAGCATCAAACGCTTTGAATATATCTTCAATTCCATCCCTGCCACCGTACTTACGGAAAACGTCCTGCGGAACATGAAGGCCGATGCACTGGTCATCGATATTGCCTCTAACCAAGTAGGCGCCGACTATAAAGCTGCGGAATATTTGCAGCGAAATGTCTTATTCTGTCCCGGACTTCCCGGCAAATATGCTCCCTTAAGCTGCGCCGAGAATCTGGCAGATTATGTGTTAAATAAGCTTTAGAAAGGAATCACTCATGGAACTAAAAGGAAAGAAAATCGGCGTAGCCCTGACCGGCTCCTTCTGCACCTTTGAGAAAACATTTCAAGAGCTACAAAAGCTGGCTGACTTAGGCGCAGAGCTTTACCCCATTCTTTCAAATGCCTCCCAGACTATCAGCTGCCGCTTCGGCAATCCTGAAATGTACCTGGAAAAGATTAAGGCAATCACCGGCAAGGAGCCCATTCTTTGCGTGGAGGGCGCAGAACCCATCGGTCCCAGCGGCTATCTGGATATTTTGATGATTGTGCCCTGTACCGGCAACACTGCCGCTAAGCTGGCAAACGGCATCACGGATACCCCGGTGCTGATGGCTGCCAAGGCTCACCTTCGAAATAATAAGCCTCTGGTCATCTCCATTTCCACCAATGATGGTCTGGGTATGAATATGAAAAATATCGGACTTTTACTAAACACCAAGAATATATATTTCGTGCCTTTTGGGCAAGATGATTGTATAAAGAAGCCCAACTCTCTGGTAGCTCATTTAGACCGGCTGCAGCCCACTTTAGAGCTTGCACTGGAGAATAAGCAATACCAGCCCATTCTTCTATCCTACCAAAGCAAGGAATGAATCTGAAAGGAGGGAAGGAATAAAAATGTGCGGAATTGCAGGTTTTAGTACCTTTTCTATGAATTATACAGAGGATGCCGGTAAATGGTATTCCGTGCTGCAGCGGATGAATAAAGAGCAGCGGCACAGAGGCCCCGACGAAGAGAATGTATATCTGAACAAACACTGCGGCCTGGCACATGTACGATTGTCCATCTTAGACCTGGCACTGGGACAGCAGCCTATGACCAGACAAGTGGAAAACCATCGGGCTACCATTGTCTTTAACGGGGAAATCTACAATATGCCCTCTCTGCGCAAAGAGCTGGAGTCACGGGGAATCCATTTTCAGACCACCTGCGATACGGAGGTAATCTTATTGGGCTATCTGGTCCATGGTATCGATTATGTGAAGGAGCTGAACGGAATCTTTTCCATCGGTATCTGGGATGAAACGCTGGATAAATTATACCTTGTACGAGACCGTCTGGGTGTGAAGCCCTTATTTTACACCATGAAGCAAGGCACCTTAATCTTCTCTTCCGAGCTGAAGGGAATTCTTTCTTTTCCGGGAGTAAAGCCCATTGTGAATAGGGACGGCTTCTGCGAGGTACTGGGACTTGGTCCTGCCAAAACCTATGGCAAGGGTGTATTTAAAGACATTTTGGAGCTGCTGCCGGGTGAGTTCCTAGAATTCCACGACGGTATCCTCTCCCATAGAACCTACTGGAAGCTGGAAAGCGCTCCACACGAGGATTCCTGGGAACAGACCGTGGAGAAGACCCGCTATCTGGTAACGGATGCCATTCAGCTCCAGATGCTTTCCGATGTGCCCATCTGCACCTTCCTATCCGGTGGTATCGACAGCAGCCTGGTAACCAGCGTATGCAGCAGGGAGCTCCAAAAGCAGGGCAGACAGCTGGACACCTACTCCTTTGACTTTAAGGATAATGATATCAATTTCAAGAGCAATGCCTTCCAGCCCTCTCAGGACCGTCCCTGGGTGGATAAAATGGTGGAATACACCGGCTCCAATCATCATTATCTTGAGTGCTGCAACAGTGATTTGTATCAGTATTTGTTTACTGCAGTGGACGCCAGAGACCTACCCTGTATGGCAGATGTGGAAGCCTCCATGCTCTACTTCTGCGAAAAGGTATCCCATCAGAACAAGGTGACTCTGACCGGAGAATGTGCGGACGAAATCTTCGGCGGCTACCCATGGTTCCACAAAAAGGAATGCTTTGAAGCGGACTGCTTCCCCTGGTCCATGGATTTTACTCCCAGAACCATGCTCCTTAAAGACGACGTGCAAAGAAAGCTCCCTCTGGAAGAATACGCAAGAGACGCTTATCATAAAACCATCGCGGAGACTCCTGTTTTACCCGGTGAATCTGCGGAGGAAAAGCGCCGCAGAGAAATCTCCTATCTGAATCTGAGATGGTTCATGCAGACCCTCCTTGACCGTATGGACAGAACCAGCATGCACGTGGGCCTGGAAGCCCGTGTACCTTTTGCTGACCACCGTATCGTGGAATATCTCTGGAATGTGCCATGGCAGATGAAGTGCAAGAATGGCGTGGTGAAGGGACTTCTCCGTGAAGCCTCCAAAGGCCTATTACCAGACCAGGTGCTCTTCCGCAAAAAGAGTCCTTACCCCAAGACCTACGACCCTGCCTACGAAGGACTCCTTCGAAAAGAATTGTTGCGGGTACTGTCAAATCCTGCCTCCCCACTAAATCAGCTGGTGGATTTACAGAAGGTGAAAGCCTTTATCCAGTGCCCTTCCGACTATGGCAGACCATTTTACGGTCAGCTCATGGCAGGTCCACAGCTTCTGGCATACCTGCTACAGATTAACTACTGGATGGAGAAATATGAGGTAGTTGTGGAGATATAATTTTTTTCAAAAAAGAAAGTAGCCGGATGAGTGTCCGACTACTTGATACATAATATCTATACAATGTGGCAAAATTCGTTGGTAAACTCACTCCACCAACATATCATAATAAGTATACAGCTTCTGTACACCGTTCTCCAAGATATAATAATGACGCACATAAGGCACCAGCAGTACCAACAGAAGAATCGTCAGCACCAATAACCCCGGCTGCACCAAAGCCAGAAAACCCATCACAGACATCATAGTGAGTAGCGCAAAGGTTACAGTCACTATCAAATGCACTAAACGCTCATGCTGAAAGAAGCCAATTTGCGCCAATAGCTCCTGGGCCTTTTTCCTACACTCTTCTTCACTCAGCTCTTCAATTTTCAATTGCTCCATCCTGTTTAGCCACTCTTTTAATCGTTTTTCCATGATATCCATCCTTGCAAGTACTTTATCTTCTACACAGATATGGCATACAATAATTCTTTCGTACTTTCATTCTGCATCTGCATTGGGTAAAACGTCGTAAAATTCAAGTTTACATGAGACGCCTTTTTCTAAACAACTAATTTTACTCGCCCTGTGGTACATTTTCGTTTAAACTTTTGTTGCGATAATTCAAGTTTGTACGAAGTGTATATCCCTGCTCTTCCCAGAAATTATTTGCAACATCATTATCTTTAAACACCAATCCGAACACCTTACTAATGCCCTCTTTGCGCAGGGCATCTTCTGCCTGCTCTACAAGCATATGCGCTATTTTCTGACGACGATAGTCCGGATGAACGCACATATGATGAATTAATGCACGTCTCCCATCATGACCGGTAAGAATAACGCCGACTATCTTCTTACCATTCTCTGTCTCTTCATTCACATATGCTAAAAAACAGGTTGTCGGATTACGCTTTAAGTATCTCGCAATTCCTTCTCTGCTGTCATCCACCGGATTCATCGCACGTCTTGTTTGCTCCGTGCTATTCCATAGTTCATAGATTCCATCATAATCCTCTATGCCAACAGGGCCAATTGTAATATTCATAAACTTATACTAACCTCCGTCAAAATTTTATTACCACGCCTTCTTTTTTACAAATCTGATAATTGCCCAAATCCCCCAACCAATACCACACGCAAGTAACATAAAACTGATAAAGATTGCCAGGAAAATGTAACCAATACCATCCCAGCCTGCTGCGGTAACAGCCATAACAAGGAAAAACACTGTAAGTACAGAAAGTATGATAACAGGCAGCAACCGAATCATTCTCCTCTTTGCCTTAAAGCAAAGCAATAGTTGAATTGGCAGGAAAACAGCAATTGATAAATGCTTTCCTTCCAACGCTCCCACTGTCTGAATATAATTTTGCGCCTGGGTCTTGCCTTCACTGTCAAAGCTGAAAAAGTGATATACCCCTACTTTCAGAAATGTCTGCTCTGCTTCCTCCCAGTTTTCCACAAACTTTTCATCTACAGAGCTGCTTCCCTCGGTAGCTTTTATATATGCAAAATCAATATTCTGGCTTTGCAGAACCGTCCAGTCAATATCTCCTTGATAATGTGAGACGTCTACACCATGCACTTCATATCCTCCAGCTAGCAGAGTACTAAGCTTTAATACTTTTAATAATATACTGCAAAATAGTACAGTTAAAATTATTATTATGATAAATACTACCATAATAGCTTTCTTTTGCTTAGATAATCTTCCTGCACCTTTCATAAGACTTCTGCACACAATGCTCCAATCCCTCTGTAATCATATCCTTTGGCAAAGCGTTCATCCCTGCTTCTGTAGTTCCGCCCTTGGTGGTGATTCGCTTAATGATGTCCTCAAAAGAGCAATTCTCCTTCTTCATCATATCGATGACATTTTCAAAAATACGAAGAGTTATCTCCCTGCTCTGCACCTCATCTCTCAGAAGTGTATTACTTGCATGCTGGTAAGAATTCATCAGACTTGCCGCAAAGGCTAAACCACTGGCAGCAGTAACCGTGATACTGTCTAATTGCTCTTCTTCCAGCGCAAGCAGATATCCCAGCTTTTTCAGTGCTTGTACAACCTCTCGTACTGTTTCATTTTCGTCTTCTTCATAGTTAATTCCCAACACTCCGTTACCATTTGCAATCGCAATATTGGGCATCACTCTGATGATTTTCGTAGTGTCTGCACTCTCGCCAAGCATCTGCTTAATTTCTTCTCTGGTAATACCAGCCATGAAACTTATGATTACCTTTCCTTCAATATCGTAGGCTCCAAGCTCTGATAAGACCTCCTCAGCATTCTTCGGTTCTACTGCAAGAATCACCGCATCTGCGTTTTCTAACAATTCATTTTTACTTTTCGTTACATAAATCTGTGTAAACTCTTCTTTTACAGCATTTCGAGACTTCTCGCTTCTCACGTTTACAAGGATATCCTGCTGGAACACTCCCGTGTGCACCAGCCCTCTCACCAATGCTTTTCCCATATTACCGTAACCGATTACTCCAAATTTCATTACTCTCACCTACTATAATACTTCCAACACTTCAAATTCTTCAAATATTACGGGCATATCCTCCGAAAAAGTATATCCCAGTTCTTTCCCTTCCGCTGTAAAAAATGCCTCATGGTTCCTTTGCCATGATTCCAACGAGTCGTCCTCACCCTCTAATTTAGCTATATCATATGTTATTTCACAATAAGGAAGAATTCTCACATTTGTTGTTTTGATTACACACCCCGGTGTCCCATCCCAGTAAGTGATAATGCTCATATCACCTACCTTAGGTATCTCCTCTCCTTCAATTTCATAGCCCCAAAAACTACTTGCTGTAGCCCGCTTTTTACCTTCCAAAACAAGCCCTAGAAGATAATTCGCAGCTTTCTCCGTTATTTCAAAATGCCATTTTTGTAAATTCTCAATATTCATTTTCCTATAGCGTTTCCTTTCCACCAGTCTTTACACAACCATTCTCATCATTTCACCGCCCAGCGCATCTTAGTAGAACGGGCTCTGGGATTGCGGTTGCATTCCTCCGCAGAAGGGCGAATCACGTCTGCTGCCACGTCGCTGTAAAGCCCCGCCTTTTTCTGCTCCTTAAAGAATTTCTTCACCAGTCTGTCTTCGCCGGAATGGAAGGTGAGAATGGCTACCCTGCCGCCGGGTGCCAGCACATCCGGAAGCTTTTCTAAGAAGGCGTAAAGCACCTCATACTCATTGTTCACATCAATTCTAAGAGCCTGGAAAACTCTCTGACAGGATTTCTTCACCGCCTCCCTGCGCTCCTTCTCCGGGATAAATACAAGGGCTTCCTCGATGGTCTCCTTTAGCTGTGTGGTGGTTTCGATTTTCTTGCCACGCTTGGCATTTGTCACAATCTTGTCCGCGATTTTATCCGCATATGGCTCGTCCGCATTTTCCTCCAGCATGCCCCGCAGCTCCTCCTTGGAAATACCTCTAAGGCGCTCCGCCGCACTGATACCCTTCTGAGGATTAAGGCGCAAATCCAAGGGACCCTCAAACTTGTAGGTAAAGCCCCTCTCCGGATTATCAATCTGCATGGAGGACACTCCTAAATCTGCCAGCACAAAATCAAACTTCTTTCCGGTATCCCACGCCACCTGGTCAATATCCGCAAAGTTCTGTAAGCGCACCGTCAAAATATCCTCTCCAAAGCCCTGCGCAGCCAGACGCTCCTTGGTCTTCACGGATTCAATGGGATCCACGTCCAGACCGTAAATATGCCCATTGCCCTGTAAGCACTTCAGCATTTCCTTGGTATGACCGCCATAGCCCAGAGTTGCATCCAGCCCAATCTGTCCAGGCTGAATCTGCAAAAAGTCCAGAATCTCCTGCACCATGATGGAAATATGCATTCCCGCCGGCGTGCTGCCCTTGCTGATGACCTTTGAAATAGTATCTCCGTACTTTTCCGGGTTGTGCTCCTTGTATTTCTCACTGTATTTCTTAGGATGGGTTCCCGAATACCGCACCCGTCTCTTATGCTCCTTATGCTGATTTTCCATGTTTCAATACCTGCTTTCTTCCAATCT
>CAZOSU010000014.1:17956-19522 GCA_964582515.1 uncultured Acetatifactor sp.
TTTCTCGATGGCTACTCCATCATCTCTATCGTCAATGGTTTCCACTGAAGCTTCTCCAGCTTCACCCTTCCATCCACAAATTCCACACCTTCCGCCTCCAGTAGCTGTATCTGACGATTCTCTCCCCCAAAGGCGAATGCTTTGGAAACCTCTCCCAATCGATTTACCTATTTTAATAGCGACTCCAGTCCATTTTTCAATTTGCGGTTAAAAAATTTTATAATTACCCCTGCAAAGAGAGCGGAAAGAATTGTACCTTCCCGGATGCCGATAATATTAAAATCGAACAAAATAAGTGATAACACCAAGGCTAAAGCAACACAGAAAATATCAAATCCTACTTTTACATTTCCAAAGTCTTTATTTAAGGTATCCGCGATGGCTTTTACGAAGGCCTCCCCGGAATTCATGATTACATTGGCAATAAACGTTAGAGAAATTCCAAAGCTTAGAATCACAATTCCAAGAAGCACCAGCGCCAGCTTTGCAAAATACCCCGGCAGTGGAATCGGTGACACAATCAGCATCCCTAAGTCCGTAAACCAGCCAAACAAAAAGGACAAGGGCAATTGCAGGAGCTGTATTAATTGAAATTTTCTGCGCAGAATGATAATCTGCCCCAGAATCATGGTACAATTCCAGATAATCAGCCATGTTCCCAGGGAAAGGGCGTCAAATCTACAACTCAGCACATTTGACACGGAGGAAATCGGCGATACCCCAAGTTCTCCATGCTTTGTACAAGCAACTCCCAGTGCAAGGAAAAACAGCCCTATAATAAACAATATGTAACGCTTTACAAGTTCTTTTCTTGTGTAATTATTCATTTTGATTGACCCCTTCATTCTGCTATTGTGTTTACCTATATCCACGCCAAGCTTTGTCCCACAAGTTCATAATAACACAATCTGACATACCTTAAAAGACGCGTCAGCTTATTCTCCCTGACGCGTCTTATCTACCTATGATTTCCAATGGCTTTTACCTCTTTTCTAAAAATCTTTTTCTTAGTTACCATCTATATGAAGTTGTGTGCTGTGCCTTCCATTTTTCTACATCATATCCGTCGTACTATCAAGTACCGTAACTCATTCTTCCCAGTTACCTTTCTCTCTATTTTAAAATGGAAGTGTTTGTGTTAAGAATTATGTGTTTGGCGGTCCGTACCTCCCTTTCCTTCGTATTTGAATCTTTCTGATTCATTTGTTGTTATTTAGGTTTCTCTTGTTTATGGTTTTATTATATCATGCTCTCTTTATTTGTCAATACATTTTTAAAATTTATTTTTAATTATTTCATTGTTTTTGGTTTTTGCTCTATATTTTCAGACTTTTTATTTTGATTTATTGCTCTGCTTAATACTTCAACAACGGTTCCAGATATTTTCTATCCATGCAAGCACCATGCCCATTTTCCTCGTCGCCATAACAAAAAGGTGTCCAGTAAGGACACCTAAATCCAGACAACAAAAAAGCCGAAAACCCGCCATTTTGCAAGCCTTCGACCTTCAATGGACCGCCAGGGGCTCGAACCCTGGACACCCTGATTAAGAGTCAGGTGCTCTAC
>CAZOSU010000015.1:0-14628 GCA_964582515.1 uncultured Acetatifactor sp.
CGTCAAATTTACAAATACTTTATAAAATTTTTCTTGAATTAACGATAAATAAGTGTATATTGATATTAGTAGCACTCGGGGGAGATGAGTGCTAAAGTGAGGAGGTAGGAGTTATGAATATTGCAAGATTTACACAAAAATCCATGCAAGCCGTAGAAGGCTGTGAAAGACTGGCCTACGAATACGGAAATCAGGAAATTGAGCAGGAGCATCTGCTGTATAGTCTTCTGACCATTGAAGACAGCCTGATTTTGAAGCTGATAGAGAAGATGGAGATTCAGAGAGAGCATTTCTTAAATCGCGCGGAGCAGGCTCTTCGGGCCCGGGTGAAGGTGCAGGGGGGCAAGGTCTTCATGGGACAGTACTTGAACAAGGTGCTGATTACCGCAGAGGACGAGGCGAAGCGTTTGGGAGATGAGTATGTTTCGGTGGAGCATATTATGCTTGCCATGATAAGTAATCCCAATAAAGCGGTTGGTGAGATTTTCGCTGAGTATGGTATTACCAAGGAGCGTTTTTTACAGGCGTTGTCCACCGTGCGCGGAAACCGTAAGGTGACCAGTGATAACCCGGAGGCCACTTACGATACCCTGGAGAAGTACGGTCAGGATCTGGTGGAGAAGGCCAAGAAGCAGAAGATGGACCCGGTTATCGGAAGAGACACGGAGATTCGTAATATTGTGCGTATTCTGTCCAGAAAGACCAAGAATAACCCGGTGATTATCGGCGAGCCCGGCGTAGGTAAAACAGCAGTAGTAGAAGGTCTTGCCCAGAGAATTGTCCGCGGGGATGTACCCCAGGGGCTTAAGGATAAGAGAATTTTTTCTTTGGATATGAGCGCGCTGGTAGCCGGTGCAAAGTATCGGGGAGAGTTCGAGGAGCGTCTGAAGGCGGTGCTGGATGACGTGAAAAAGTCCGAGGGACAGATTATTCTTTTCATTGATGAGCTGCATACCATTGTAGGTGCGGGAAAGTCCGATGGTGCCATGGATGCGGGAAATATGCTTAAGCCCATGCTGGCAAGAGGTGAGCTGCACTGCATCGGAGCAACCACTCTGGATGAGTATACCAAATATATTGAAAAGGACCCGGCGCTGGAGCGTCGTTTCCAGCCGGTAATGGTGGACGAGCCCACGGTGGAGGATACCATCTCCATTCTCCGTGGACTGAAGGAGCGTTATGAGGTATATCATGGCGTGAAGATTATGGACAATGCTCTGGTAAGTGCCGCAATGCTGGCAAATCGCTATATTACCGACAGATTTCTGCCGGATAAGGCCATCGACCTTGTGGATGAGGCCTGTGCCCTCATTAAGACAGAGATGGACAGTATGCCTGCGGAGGTGGATGAGATTTCCCGTAAGGTAATGCAGATGGAAATCGAAGAGGCGGCTCTTAAGAAGGAGGATGACCATTTAAGTAAGGAGCGTCTGGCCACCTTGCAGAAGGAGCTGGCGGACTTAAAGGACGAATACAACAGCATCAAAGCACAGTGGGAGAATGAAAAGGCTTCCGTAGAGAATCTTTCAGGGCTTCGCGAGAAAATTGATGAGGTAAATAATCAGATTCAGATTGCCCAGCGAGAGGGAAATCTGGAGAAGGTGGCGGAGCTGACCTATGGCACTATGCCGGAGCTTAAGAAGCAGCTTGCGCAGGAGGAGGAGCGGGTCAATGCCAGAGATATGACACTGGTGCGTGAGAAGGTGTCCGAGGAAGAGATTTCCAAGATTGTATCCCGTTGGACGGGCATTCCGGTGGCGAAGCTGACGGAGAGTGAGAGAAATAAGACACTGCACTTGGATGATGAGCTGCATAAGAGGGTCATCGGACAGGATGAGGGTGTCAGCAAGGTGACGGAGGCCATTATCCGTTCGAAGGCAGGTATCAAGGACCCGGATAAGCCAATCGGTTCCTTCCTATTCCTGGGACCGACAGGTGTGGGTAAGACGGAGCTTGCCAAGGCACTGGCACAGGCACTCTTTGATGATGAGACCAATATGGTGCGTATCGATATGAGTGAGTATATGGAGAAGTTTGCCGTATCCAGACTGATTGGAGCGCCTCCGGGATACGTGGGCTATGAGGAAGGTGGCCAGCTTACCGAGGCAGTGCGCAGAAAGCCGTATTCCGTAGTTCTTTTCGATGAAATTGAGAAGGCGCACCCGGATGTATTCAACGTGCTTTTGCAGGTGCTGGATGATGGTCACGTGACGGACTCTCAGGGAAGATTTGTGGACTTTAAGAACACCATCCTTATCATGACCTCCAATATCGGGGCGCAGTATCTGTTAGAGGGTATAAACGGTAAGGGGGAGATTTCTGAGGAAGCACAGGAGCTGGTAATGGAGCAGCTTCGGGGACATTTCAGACCGGAGTTTTTGAATCGTCTGGATGAAACCATTCTCTTTAAGCCGCTGACCAAGGAAAACATCGGTGGTATCATTAAGCTACAGATGAAGGATGTGAATGAAAGACTTGCCCACAAGGATATCTGTATTGAGATTACGCCGGCGGCAGAGACCTTTATCATTGACAACGGTTATGACCCGGTTTATGGTGCAAGACCCTTAAAGAGATATATTCAGAAGCATGTGGAGACCTTGGCGGCGAGACTCATTCTCTCCGACCAGGTGCATGAGAACGATGTCATCAAAATTGATGTGGCGGATGAGCAGCTGGTGGCATCCGTGGAAAAACAGGCATAAATGACTATAGATTACCCATTGCAATATCTGATAAGATTTGCTAGAATTAAGCTAAATTAAAGGTTAAAAATCTGCTTAAATTTTAGTTAAATTATATGGAGGTATTGCGATGGGCATTTTTTATGCAGAAAATCAGGGGAACAAATTATTTAAGCTGGATACACCAAACACTTCCTACATCATAGGAGTGGTATGTGAGGAAGGCTTTCTGGGGCATGTGTATTATGGCAAGAAAATAAATGATATGCAGGGGGCGGAGCATCTGACCAGAATGTATGACCATCCCTTTACACCGGATACTAATGCAAGGGACAGATTATCCTTTATGGATTGCTTTCCTACCGAGTATTCTTCCCATGGGGTGGGGGATTACCGGGAAAGCAGTATTCGGGTGAAAACCACCGCCGGACAGGAGGCAGTGCTGCTTACCTATGTATCCCATGAGATTTATAAGGGAAAGAAGGGGCTGGAAGGACTTCCGGCTACCTTTGGCAGTGAGGATGAGGTGACCACCCTGGAGATTACCTGTGAGGATAAGGCCACCCATTTAAAGGCAGTGCTTTCCTACAGCGTGTTTGAGGATACGGATGCCATTGCAAGAAGCATTAAGTTAATAAATGCCGGAGAAGATAAGCTTATCATCAACAAGGTGATGAGTGCCTGTCTGGATATGGACAGTCAGGATTATGAAATGCTTACGCTGCATGGCTCCTGGGCAAGAGAGCGTCATATGCAGAGAAAGCCCATTGGCTATGGAAAGTCCGGCGTATCCAGTGTACGTGGGGAGACCGGTCATCAGGACCAGCCCTTTATGGCTGTTTTGGGAAAGACCACTACCCAGACAAGTGGAGATGCATATGGTATTCATCTGGCTTATTCCGGCAATTTCCGTATGCTGGCGGAGGTCAATCAGTTTGATATGCTGCGCGTGATGTGTGGTATCGAGCCGGAGAATTTCAGCTGGGTGCTGGAGAGCGGGGAAAGCTTCCAGGCGCCGGAGGCACTTTTGGTATACTCCGCAGAGGGTCTGGGCGGTATGAGCAGAAGCTATCATGATTTATACAGAAAGCATCTGATTCGTAGCCCCTATAAGGATAAGAAGCGTCCTATCCTAATCAACAACTGGGAGGGAACCTATTTCGATTTTGATGAGACCAAGCTTTATAATATTGCAAGGGAAGCAGCTGCTCTGGGCGTAGAGATGCTGGTCATGGACGATGGCTGGTTTGGTAACCGCCACGATGACAACAGAGCTCTTGGCGACTGGGTAGTTAACGAAGAAAAGCTAAAGGGCGGACTTAAAAAATTGGTGGATGAGGTAAATGCCTTAGGTATGGACTTTGGTATCTGGTTTGAGCCGGAGATGGTATCCCCGGATTCCGACCTTTACAGAGCTCATCCCGACTGGGCCATTGCCATCCCGGGCAGAACACCGGGACTGGCCAGAAATCAGTATGTGCTGGATGTGAGCCGCAGGGAGGTAAGGGATTATATCCTGGATATGATGTTTAAGGTACTGCACAGTGCCAATATCAAGTACGTGAAGTGGGATATGAACAGACCCCTTTCCGATGTGGGAAGTGCTGTTTTAGACGCTGAGAGGCAGGGGGAGCTTTCTCACAGATATGTGCTGGGTATGTATGAGATGCAGGAAAGGCTTCTTCAGGAATTCCCGGATTTGCTTTTAGAGAACTGCTCCGGTGGCGGTGCCAGATTTGACCCGGGTATGCTTTATTACAGTCCTCAGATATGGACCTCCGACGATACGGATGCCATTGAGAGATTACAGATTCAGGAAGGTACTGCGCTGATTTATCCTCTTTCCACCATGGGCGCCCATGTCAGTGTATGTCCGAACCATACCGTGGGAAGGAATACTCCCTTTGAGACCAGAGGCTATGTGGCTTTAGCAGGAACCTTTGGCTACGAGCTGGATATGACAAAGCTCTCTGACGAAGATAAGCAGATGGTAAAGAAGCAGACAAGGATGTACCATCAGTTCAATGATATTGTGAGAGAGGGCGATTATTACCGCATCGCTTCTTACGGGGAGAACCATTTATATGACTGCTTCCAGGTGGTAAGCAAGGATAAAAAGAAGAGTCTGGTATTTTTTGTGCAGGTATTAAATGAGGCAAATAAAAAGTCCAGAATCTTGAAATTGCAGGGACTTTGCCCGGACTCTGCCTATGGGGTGAAGGAGCTTTTCATGGAAGGTGATTTGTCAGAGCCCATCGTAAAAGAGACCGGTAAGGTCTTTGGTGGTGAGCTGTTAATGAATGCGGGCCTTGGATTTGAAAGAATGTGGGGCGACTATAGAGCAAAGATTGTGTATTTGGAAGAGATTTAAGAGAGGTTATCATGGCGAAAGATGTAAGAATGTCGGATATAGCGAAGATGCTTGGTGTAAGTACGGTGACGGTTTCCAAGGCCCTTTCTGACCAGAAGGGTGTCAGTGAACAGATGCGGGAAAAAATCAAGGAGCTGGCAGCAGAGCTGGGGTATAAGGCTCCCGGCGCAGCAAAAGAGGAGCGGGGAAGCTACAATGTGGGTGTACTGGTGGCAGATACTTATATTGAGCGTTATTCCAGCTTTTACTGGGAGTTTTATCAAAAAATCAATGCCAGCGCCAGCAAGGAAAGCTGCTTTGTCATATTGGAAATGCTCAGTGAAACGGATGAGAGGAATCTGACCATCCCCAAGGTAATTACAGAAAAGAAAATTGATGGACTGCTGATTTTGGGGCGGGTGCGAACCACTTATCTGCGTAATCTGCAAGCGTATAGTGACGTACCCATTGTTTACATGGATTTTTACGACCATGATGCGAAGGCAGATTCTGTCATCAGCAACAGCTTTTACGGAGCATATCATATCACCAACTATCTGTTTGAGCTGGGGCATACCGAGATAGCTTATGTGGGCAGCGTTCTGGCTACGGACAGTATTCTGGACAGATATCTGGGGTACCAGAAGGCACTTTTGGAGCATGGTGTGAAGGTGCGCCAGGACTGGGTGATTGATGACCGTGAGGAGGGAGAATATATCCGGCTTCTGGATAAAATTCCTCTACCCGGAGAGATGCCTACGGCCTTTGTATGTAATAGTGATTTGACAGCCAGTATGCTGATTAAGACCTTGAACCAGGCGGGATTTCGGGTTCCGCAGGATGTTTCTGTTGCCGGCTATGACGATTACCTTTATCCGGGACTCTGTCAGGTGCCCCTTACCACCTATTCGGTGGATATGGATACCATGGCACACACCGGTATGAAGATGCTGATTCGTCGCATTAACGGCAAGACCGTGCGCTGCGGAATGCAGGTAGTGGAGGGTAATCTGATTGTGCGGGAAAGCACCGCGGAAAGATAAGGATGGGGGAAAATAAAGTGAAAACAGAAATGAGAGCGCATCTGACAGAAAAGCTGCTTCCCTTTTGGAAGGGGCTAAAGGATGAGGAATTTGGCGGCTTTTACGGCTGGATGGATACGGATTTGAAGGTGGATAAGAAGGCGGTAAAGGGCTGTATTTTAAACAGTAGAATTTTATGGTTCTTTTCCAATGCGTGGATGACTCTGAAGGATGATTCTTTGAAGGAATATGCGGACCATGCGTATGAGTTTATGAAAAATTATTGCGTGGATAAGGAAAATGGAGGGGTGTTCTGGTCTCTTTACTATGACGGTAAGCCGGAGGATACCACAAAGCATACCTATAATCAGGCATTCGCCATCTATGCCTTGTCTTCTTATTATGCGGTATCGGGAAATGAGGAGGCACTGGCACTGGCACTGGAGCTGCAGAAGATTATTGAGGAAAAGTGCTTTGATGAGTACGGCTACAAGGAGGCCTTGGATATTCACTTTAACAAGGTGGACAATGACAAGCTTTCCGAAAACGGAGTCATGGCGGATAGAACCATGAATACCCTGCTTCATGTATTCGAAGCATATACGGAGCTGTACCGGGTGGCAAAGGTAGAGAAGGCGGCACAAAAGCTGCGCTGGATGATGGATGTGATTGCGGAGAAAATCTATAATCCTCAGCTGCATCGTCAGGAGGTATTCTTTGACAATGATATGAACAGCTTAATCGACCTGCATTCCTATGGGCATGATATCGAGACCGCATGGCTGGTGGACAGAGGCGCAGAGGTGCTTGGAGATGCAGCCTATGCGGCCAAAATGTGGCCCATTACCGCGGATTTGGAGCAGAAAATCTATGACAGAGCTTACGCGGACCATTCCTTGAAAAATGAGTGCGAAAAGGGTGTGGATGACGAGAAGCGTATCTGGTGGGTACAGGCGGAAAGCGTGGTGGGCTTTTATAATGCATGGCAGAAGGCTCCGGCGAAGACTTATTTTAAGGAGGCAGCAGAGGATATCTGGAATTTTATTAGAACCTATCTGGTGGATGACAGGGAAGGTGGCGAATGGTTCTGGTGTACCGATGAAAAGGGAAATCCGGCCATGGACAGACCCATTGTGGAGCCTTGGAAATGTCCGTATCATAACGGAAGAATGTGTTTTGAAATAATAAAAAGGGGAGAATAAAAATGATTCATAAGAAATATTATGAGGAGCTGGAAAAGCAGGAGAAGCTTCTTTCCAGAAAAAATGAGAAGGATGAAAGCTTTTACAATGGTCTTTTTGACCGTTACAAGTACCCGGTAGTGACCAGAGAGCATGCGCCTCTTATCTGGAGATATGATTTAAATGAAGAGACCAATCCCTATTTTATGGAGCGCCTGGGCATCAATGCCACCATGAATTCCGGTGCCATTTACTTAAACGGTAAGTATTATCTGGTGGTTCGTGTGGAGGGAAATGACAGAAAGTCCTTCTTCGCGGTGGCAGAAAGTGACAACGGTATTGATAATTTCCGTTTCTGGGATTATCCCATCCTCCTTGAGGATACCTGCCCGGAGGAGACCAATGTATACGATATGCGTCTGACCCAGCATGAGGATGGTTACATATATGGCGTATTCTGCTCTGAGAGCAAGGATACCGGCAGTAATGATTTGTCCGCGGCGGTGGCGGCGGCAGGCATCGTGAGAACCAGGGATTTGGTGAACTGGGAGAGACTTCCA
Organism: uncultured Acetatifactor sp.; assembly: GCA_964582515.1. Taxonomy (GTDB): domain Bacteria; phylum Bacillota; class Clostridia; order Lachnospirales; family Lachnospiraceae; genus Acetatifactor. The sequence goes on from CAZOSU010000015.1 coordinate 7,798, forward strand.
AACCTTAGGACTTTGAATTCGCCCCAGCAGAGAAATGTGGTGCTGCATCCGGAATTTGTGGATGGTAAGTATGCTTTTTATACCAGACCCATGGATGATTTTATTGATACCGGCTCCGGCGGTGGTATCGGCTTTGGTCTCTGTGAGGATATTATGAATCCGGTGATTGATGAGGAAATCATCACCAGTAAGAGAAAGTATCACACCATCACCGAGGTGAAAAATGGTGCGGGAGCTGTGCCCATTAAGACGGATAAGGGCTGGATTCACATTGCCCACGGTGTAAGAAATACGGCAGCAGGACTGCGTTATGTCATCTATGCGTTTGCCACCTCCTTAGAGGACCCTGCCAGGGTGATTGCAGAGCCTTCGGGCCTTTTAATCGGACCTAAGGGGGAAGAGCGAGTGGGTGATGTATCCAACGTAGTGTTTACCAATGGCGCCATCGCAAGAGAAAATGGAGAGGTGTACATTTACTATGCATCCAGCGACACCAGAATGCATGTGGCTACTACTACCATTGATAAGCTGGTGGACTATGTATTTAATACCCCGGAGGACCCTCTCCGCAGTGTGGAGTGCGTGGCACAGAGATGTGAGCTGGTGAAGAAGAATTTAGAGCTTCTGAAGGAGAAGTAGTGCGATGAATGAGTATGTGGGGGCAGGAGAGCAATGGCTTTCCTGGGATAATGAGCATTTTGTATATAGCGGCAGAATGGATTTTGACTACGAGGGTGGCCCATTGTGGGTCTACCCTTGCAGTTTTGTAAAGGTGCGGTTTCGCGGAAAGCGTATTAAGGCCGTGGTGAGTAATATCCGTAGCTATTGGGGTAATAGTGTGGGCTGGATTTTGGATGGTCAGGAAGGCAGAGCGGACCTTCCCGATGATGGTAGCTGTTGCATCACTATTGCAGAAAATCTGGATGAAGGCGAGCACGAGCTATGCTTTTTCAAGCGTATGGATGCCTGCCATATGCTGGTGTTCCATGGTTTTGTGGTGGATGAGAGTACGGAAGTGTTGCAGGCAGAGCCACTTTCGGAGCGTAGGATAGAGGTATACGGGGACTCTGTGTCCGCAGGAGAGGTTTCAGAGGCAGTAGACTACTGCGGTATGCCGGACCCGGAGCATAACGGAGAGTTTTCCAACAGCTATTATTCCTATGCATGGCTGACAGCCAGAAAACTGGGGGCAACCCTTCATGACATTGCCCAGGGAGGGATTGCCCTGTTTGATAAAACCGGCTATTTTAACGGACCGGATACCATGGGGCTCCTTCGCATGTACGATAAGATTCAGTACATGCCGGGCAAGTGTGAGCCCAAGAGGTGGGATTTTGCAAAATATATTCCACAGGTGGTGATTCTGGCCTTTGGGCAGAACGATAGTCATCCGGAGGATTATATGAAGGAAGATTATTATGGGGAAAAGGCAATGAAGTGGCGCAGAGGCTACATAGACTTTATTAAAACCATTCGAAGTCTTTATCCACAGTGTCATATTATTTGTAAAACCACCATTTTGGGACATGATTTCAGCTGGGACCGTGCCATTGAGGCTTGTGTAAAGACCTGTGAGGATGAAAAGGTACATTATTTCAGGTACAGCAACAACAGTGTAGGAACCCGGGGACACATCAGAAGGCCGGAGGCTGAGCAGATGGCGGAGGAGCTGAGCAGCTTTGTGGAAGAGCTGAATCAGACCTACGGTTTCTGGGAATAGGGGGAGCGGAATGAAAAATTATTTGGAAAAGGCGATTGCAAGCAGAGGCAATCTTTGCAGATTAAAGAAGGTAATGAAGCGTGCAGAGAAGGGGGAGAAGCTGACCATCGGTTACCTGGGCGGCTCCATTACCATGGGCAGTGTGGCCACTGTTCAGGAGAAATGTTATGCATATTTAAGCCATTTATGGTGGAAGGAGAATTTCCCCCGGGCGGAAATTTCCTTTTGCAATGCGGGCATCGGTGCTACCACCTCCCAGTTCGGTGTGGCAAGAATTGAGGAGGATTTGTTCTTTTGTAAGCCGGATGTGGTGTTTATTGAATTCAGTGTAAATGATGATGATACCGCTCATTTCAGGGAGACCTATGAGGGACTGGTGCGCAGGGCACTTTCCGCAGACTGGGAGCCGGCGGTGATTCTGTTACATAATGCCTTTTATCATGATGGTGTCAGTGCAGCCAGAATTCACTATGAGGTTGGAGGCTATTACCGTCTTCCAAGCGTAAGCTTCCGGGACAGTGTCATGCAGCGGTGCCTGGATGGGGAGCTTTCCGTGGCAGAGGTGAGTCCGGACAATCTGCATCCTAACGACGCCGGCCATGCCCTCCTTGCAGAGGCTGTGAGGTATTTTTTGGATGAAGTGAAGAAAAATGTGGATGTGGAAGATATGGAATATGAATTACCGCCAGAACCTCTTACCCGGAACCGCTATGAAAAAAGCGTGCGCCTTCGCAACGATAAGCTGGTGCTTTCAGATGGAGCGGGATATGAGAAGGATTTGGCAGAGCAGCCCCATATTACAGATATTTTTAAGAAGGGCTTTATGCTATCCGGAGAGGGAGCTTTTCTGGAATTTGCCGTGGAAGCTACCTGTCTGGCGATTCAGTATCGCAGAACCATTCAGCATCCGGCACCTGCCATGCGTGTTGTGGTAGATGGGGAAGAGCTGGCTGTCCTTGATGGTGAATTTGATGAAACCTGGGGGGATTTGATTGCCCTGACCACCATTTTTGAAAAGGAAGAGCCGGCCTTGCATAAGGTGAGACTGGAGCTGTTCCGCACAGGCAAGGAAGACAAGCTGCCGTTTTATCTGGTATCGGTAATTACTTCGTAAGCAGGAGGAATGAGATGTTTCGTGAAGATTTTGTATGGGGCGTTGCGGACAGCGCCTATCAGGTAGAGGGCCGGGATGAGAATGACGGCTGCGGTAAAATCGTATGGGATACCTTTGGGGAAGAGGGCAGGGTTTATGACCGCCAAAAATGCGGGGATGCCTGCGACCATTTGCACAGATACAAAGAAGATTTTGCACTAATGAGAAGTCTGGGGGTAAAAAATTATCGTTTTTCCTTAAACTGGGCCAGAATTTTACCCCGGGGCACGGGGGAAGTGAACCCGGCGGGGATTGCTTTTTACAAGGATGTGCTTAAGGAGCTTAAGAAAAACGGAATCACTCCTTACCTTACCATGTTTCACTGGGAGTATCCCCAGGCATTGCAGGATAGGGGGGGCTGGCTGAACCCGGAAAGTATAGAGTGGTTTGCGGAATATGCCAAAGTAGTAGCAGAGAATTTCTCCGAGGATTGTGAGCATTTCTTTACCTTCAATGAGCCCCAGTGCTTCGTGGGACTGGGACATCTTCGTGGAGAGCATGCACCGGGCTTAAAGCTGCCTTATAAGGACACCTTCCGGATTGCCCACAATGTGCTAAAGGCTCATGGTAAGGCGGTCATCGCTCTGCGTAAGTATGCGAAAAGGCCTATTTTAGTGGGCTATGCACCTACCTGCGGCGTGGCGCTTCCTGCGACGGCTTCCCCGGAGGATGTGGAGGCTGCAAGAGAGGTCTACTTTGGGCTGCGCAACCCCATGGACAACTGGACCTGGAACGTGGCATGGTTTAATGACCCGGTATTTTTAGGAGAGTACCCTAAGGAGGGGCTGCAGCGCTTTAAAGAGTATCTGCCGGAGATTACCAAGGAGGATATGGAGCTGATTTCCCAGCCACTGGATTTTATGGGGCAGAATGTATATAACGGCTACACGGTGCGCAGAGGTGCGGACGGTGGTGTGGAGTATGTGGACCGGTATAAGGGCTTTCCAAGGACTGCCATCGGCTGGCCGGTGACGCCGGAGTGTTTATACTGGAGCTGTAGGTTTTTGTATGAAAGGTATCATATGCCCATTTATATCACAGAAAATGGTATGTCCTGCCACGATGTGGTATCCCTGGACGGTAAGGTTCATGACCCAAACCGTATTGACTTTTTGGAGAAATATATTGCCCAGGTGCAGCGTGCGGTGGATGAAGGGATTGATGTGCGAGGATATTTCCTCTGGACCTTTTTGGACAATTTTGAGTGGGCAAACGGCTATAATGAGCGTTTTGGTCTGGTTCATGTGGATTATCGTACCCAGAAAAGAACGGTGAAGGATTCCGCATACTGGTACCGCAGGGTGATGGAGACAAACGGAGCGAGCCTTGCAATAAATCAGACCGTCAGGGAAATCCTGTATCTGGAACCGGTATTGAAGGACGTTATCTGGGGCGGAACTCGCCTGGGAGAAGAATTCGGCTATAAGGTGAATTCTGATGCAGTGGGAGAGTGCTGGGGTGTCAGTGCACATCCGAATGGTGACTGCGTGATTAAAAACGGTACTTACCGGGGGATGACTCTGTCGCAGCTGTATAAGGAAAAGCGAGAGCTTTTCGGAAACTGCAGGGGAGAAGAATTTCCCCTTCTTGTAAAGATTATTGATGCGAAGGCGGATTTAAGTATACAGGTACACCCAAATGATACCTATGCCCGTGAGGTGGAAAAGGTACCCTATGGCAAGACGGAGTGCTGGTATATTATGGATTGCGAGGAAGGGGCAGAGCTGGTCATTGGCCATCATGCCAGGGACAAGGAGGAATTAAAGAGAATGATTGGGGCGGATAGGTATGAGGAGCTGATTCGCCTTGTGCCGGTGCAGAAGGGGGATATGATTCAGATTGACCCGGGTACCGTACATGCAATCAAGGGTGGCTTTTTAATTCTGGAAACCCAGCAAAATAGCGACATTACCTATCGCGTTTACGATTATAACCGTATGGTGGACGGAAAGCCTCGTCAGCTTCATGTGCAGCAAAGTATTGATGTGATTAATGCACCGGACGAGAGCTACAAAACAGCTATCCGTAAGGCTTCTGCGGTGGAGAAGAATACCCTGACCGGGCTGGCAGACAGTCCGTATTACAGGGTATGGAAGCTTAACGTGCAGGGAGAATGCAGATTTTCACAGGATTATCCCTTTATGCTTGTCAGTGTGCTGGAAGGAAATGGAATTTTAGAAGGAGGCTTTGTACAGAAGGGAGACCATCTGGTGATTCCGGCAGGCTACGGTGATGTAGCACTGTACGGAGATATGGAGCTGATAGTATCTACGGTAAAGGAGGAAAGCTGATGTTACCAAAGGACCCGGTAATGCGTCTTAGCTTTGTGAATACCAAGCTGCGGGATTATTATGACAGTCTGGATGCTTTTTGTCAGGATTCGGATGTGGATAAGGAGGAGCTGGTAAAAAGTCTGGCCGCAATTGACTATCATTATGACGAACAAAAGAATCAATTCACGTAATTAGGTGCTCTTCTATAGGTTTACGCAACAAAAAGACAAAAAAAGAGTGAAAAATCACCAAAAAAACACAAAATAGGTATATTCTTTTGGAGAAATTAATGTTATAATAGTGCAAAAGAACTAGGTTGGAGGGCTGTGATGAAATTCGGAAATAAGAAACCTGAAAACGAAGTGCAGGAAGCGAAAATAAAAAAAGAGCGTAAACCAAGAGAGAAAAAGGAAAAGGCACCTAAGGAAAGGTCTGTTAAGATAAAGTCGTCCAAGGGAAAGGAGCCGAAGGTCAAAACACCGAAGGGAAAGAAGGAGAAGCGAAAATTTTATTTACTGGGTATCCGTAATAAGATTTCCATTTGTTTCGTCATTCCTATTATTTTCATGGTGTTTGTAGGCGTGATAGCATACCAGAAGGCACAGGAGGGTATGAGCGATAAATTTGCTGAGTCCACCATTCAGACCATTAGTACCGCCACATCCTATGTGGAGATGGCGACGGCCTTTATTGAGTCCGAGGGTATCGGCTATGCCTTTGATACGGATCTTGCCAAGTATTTTGCAGGCCTGTATGAAACGGAGGCGGCTAAAAAAGCGTCTATTACAGAGACTACCCAGGCAAGAATTACATCCTCTGCCATATCCAATGATTTTATAAGTGATATACATATTATTACCAAAGAGAAGGTTGTCATGTTCTCTACGGCGTCAAAGAATTCTGCGGGATTCTTTGATGAATATGCAACGTGGGCGAGAGAACAGTCCGGCAGCAGGCAGTTCCTTAAATGGATTGACTCCCATCCCATGATTGATGAGAAGCTGAACATCCATCAGGAGGATTATATTCTGGCTTGCCAGGCTACTTCCACCAATAATAATGCAGCAGTAATTATGGATATCAGTTATGATGCAGTGAAGGACTTTATTGACACCCTTGATTTGGGTGAAGGCAGCGTGGTAGCATTTGTTACCTCCGGTGGTCGTGAGATTGTAGCAGAAAATCTGGCGGAGGGGCAGGAAAGTCTTTTTGAGGAAGAAGAAGTTGCTGTTTTTGATGAGGACTTCTATCAGGAGTCTCTTGCCGGTGAGGAATTAGAGGGATATACGGAGGTTGAATTTAAGGGAGAGAAATATCTGTTCATTTATTCACGCAGTGAGACGCTGGGAACAACCACCTGTGCACTTATTCCATATGATACGGTAACCGGTCAGGCAAAGGAAATCGGAGAGGTGACCATAGCGCTGGTTATCATTGCAACCGTTATTTCCGTGGTACTGGGAACGTTGGTGTCCCTGGGTATTGTTTATAATATGAATGGCGTCATTGATGGACTTAATAGGGTGGCCGAGGGTGACCTTACCGGTGACGTTAAGGCTAAGAGTAAAGATGAATTCCGTGACGTGGCCAAGGCTACCAACAGTATGATAGGCAATACCAAGGTGCTGGTAAGCAAGGTTAACAATGCCGCAGCAGAGTTAGAGATTACTGCTACAGAAGTAAAT
>CAZOSU010000015.1:14638-18342 GCA_964582515.1 uncultured Acetatifactor sp.
TTACACAGGCTATCAGCGAGATTAATGAAGGTATGACCAATCAGTCTGCGTACGCTCAGGAGTGTGTGGCGAAGACAGATATGCTGTCTGAGATGATGCAGGAAGTAAGTGTAGTAGTAGAGCGGGTTGAGAAATTCGTAGATGAGACCAATCAGATGATTAACCGTGGTATGGAATATGTAGCTCTTCTTGGTAAGAGAGCAGATGATACCACCATTATGACAGCTAAGGTTGGTGAAAGTATTATTGAGCTTAAAAAGCAGTCGGAGAGTATTAATTCCTTCGTTGAAACCATTGTAGATATTTCCGAGCAAACTAATCTCTTGTCCTTAAATGCTTCCATTGAGGCTGCAAGAGCAGGCGATGCAGGTCGTGGATTTGCGGTGGTAGCAGAGCAGATTCGTAAGCTGGCGGAGGTTTCCTCACAGGCAGCAGCGGAAATCAGCAACAGCGTAGATAACATCAATGCACAGACCATGACCAGTGTACAGAGTGCAAATGATGCAAGCTGCATGGTGGCAGAGCAGGCTGAAGTAGTAGAGGATGTTGTAAACGTATTCCGTGATATGGGCGAGCGTATGACCAGTCTCGTAGATGGTCTGACAGCGATTTCATCCAGTGTGGAGAAGGCGGATAAGGAGCGTTCTGATACAAGAGAAGCGGTTCGTTACATTTCTGAGATTATTGAACAGGCAGCTTCTAATGCGGAAATCGTAAGTGAGAATGCAATTAAGATGATGGCAAATGTAGAAAATCTGAATCATACCTCCAACAGCCTGATGGAGAATATGAACGGATTGAAGGAAGATATCTCAGTATTCAAGGTTGAATAATAAGCGATATAGAAAAGTACCACTTACATAGCCGTAAGTGGTATTTTTTCGCAAGGGGAGTGTAAGCGTTGAAGTACCTATTAAACGACGAAAATGTAAAGCTCTTAGGGCGCACCATGCTGGTGGGAGAGAATCTTTGGATGGCATGGTCTGCTACCGGAGTAGAATTTGAATTTGAAGGGAAGGAGCTTTCTGTAACCATTCTGGGTGGGAAAGCAGCGACGGATTATTCTGTAAATAACTGCTTTGCCAGAATAGGAATCTATGTGGATAATATAAGAGTCACTACGGATTTGGTGCGGCAGAAGGAGAAAGTGTATGAGGTTATAAAGGGGGATGTGGTGCAGAAGGTAAGGGTGCGTATTATGAAATTATCAGAAGCACCCATGTCCACCATTGGCATTGCACCCATTGAGACGGAGGGTAAGCTTTTTCCTACCGAAAAAAGCAGACATTGCCTTGAATTCATTGGTGACTCTATTACCTGTGGCTACGGTGTGGACGATTTGGATTTGCGTAATGGCTTTTCTACGGCCACGGAGGACGTAACCCGGGGCTATGCATATCTTGCAGCCAAAGAGCTTGGCGTAGATGCTAATTTCATTTCCTGTAGTGGGTATGGGGTACTATCCGGTTATACGGCAGAAACGTCTGTGCAGAATACGGCAGAGCTTTTACCACCCTATTATGAGAAGCTGGGCTTTTCCAGAGATTTTTTTGAGGGAAATATTTCTCCACAGGATGTGGCATGGGATTTTAGTAGATATCAGCCAAGGCTCATTGTTTTAAATCTGGGGACCAATGACAATAGTTATTGTCAGGAAATACAGTCCCGATGGGAAGAATTCATAGGGCGTTATGTGGATTTCCTGAAAATGATTCGTAAAAATAATCCATCCGCCCTGCTTTTATGTGTGTATGGTGTGATGGAGGATAGAATGGCTCCTTCCGTAGAAAGGGCTGTGGAGAGCTATAAGGAACAAACCGGGGATGAGAAAATAACGTTCCTGCGTATCCGGCCGGACGATGGAAGCAGGGGGTATGCAGTGGATTATCATCCCGCTCCTGCCACTCATCTGGCGGCATCTGAAGTTGTGGTAGATAAAATCAAAAAGTTAGTAAATTTTAATAGTATTTTCTGATTATTTAGTGTATAATTACTATGAAGTAGGTCTTTAGTATTAAGGAGAGTATTTATGCTTGTAACGTTGATTCCTTTATTTGATGAGAACATGGCAATTCGTGCATATTCTTTATTTACTCAGAAAGAGAATTATTTTCTGAACCCTCTTTTTGCAGGCACCGGAGCGTTGGATGGTGCCGGACGGGTGGACGGAATGGAAGTGATTCAAAGTATGGGAATTGATACTTTATCTGCGGATAGAGATGTGTTTGTGACGGTTTCCAGTATGAATATATTCTCTGACTTAACCATACAGTGTGATGCACCCCATGACAGACTGGTACTTCTTCTTGAGCCTGAAGTGAAACCGGAGCCAATGTATATCAAGCGTATTAAGGAGCTGAGAGCTATGGGCTATAAGTTTGGTATGCGTAAGCTGGCAGTACACGATTTTCAGGCATATACCGAAATTTTAAATTTGATGGATTACGTATTCCTGAACCATAAAAAGGTGGATTTGACTATGGCGAAGAGGTATTTTCAGGTACTGTTCCCGAATATTACTCTTTGTGCAGTGAATGTGCAGACCATGGAGGAGTTCGAGTTCATTCGTGAGAATGCAGGATTTCCGTTATATGAAGGTAGCTTCTATCAGGTGCCCATTACCAAGGGGGAGCATCAGGTGTCGCCTTTGAAGACGAACTATATCAGCCTTATTAATAAAGTTAATGAAGAGAATTATGACCTGACAGAAGCTGCGGACATTATCGGAAATGATCCTGCACTTACCATTGAGCTTCTGCGTATGGTAAACAATATTGCAGTAAATTCCGAGGTAACAGGTCTTCGGCATGCAGCGGCAATGTTAGGGCAGAAGGAATTAAAGCGCTGGATTACCACTGCTGCTATAAGTGAGCTTTGTACAGATAAGCCCTCGGAAATTATGCGTGTATCCATGCTGCGTGGTAAGTTTGCAGAGAATCTTGCCAGAGCATTTAAGCTGGAGGCGCACGCTTCGGAGGCATTTATCCTGGGTCTGTTTTCCGTATTGGATGTGGTACTGGAGACAACTATGGAGGATGCACTGTCCAAGGTGAAGGTGTCCAATGATGTGAAGCAGGCTCTGCTTCAAGGAGAAGGACGATTTGAACCACTGTACAATTTTATACTTCAGTATGAGAAGGCAAGCTGGCAGGAGGTATCTCGTCAGATGATTCTGCTGGACATTGATATGAATACCTTGTACAATGCATATATTGATGCCTTGACATGGTATCGAAAGTTAATGCTTGGTAAATAAGAGTTAGGATTGTTACAATGGATTTATTTGAATATATGCGCAGCACCAATATGGAGAAGGAGTCCCCGCTGGCAGCGCGGATGCGCCCTAAAACACTGGACGAGGTTGTGGGGCAGGAACATATTATTGGGAAGGACAAGCTGCTTTATCGAGCCATTAAAGCAGATAAAATAAGCTCAGTGATATTTTATGGGCCTCCCGGAACGGGTAAGACCACTCTTGCGAAGGTTATTGCAGGTACTACCAGTGCGGAGTTTACACAGATTAATGCTACGGTCGCAGGGAAAAAGGATATGGAAGAGGTGGTGGCGAAGGCCAAGGCTTTGCAGGGGATGTATGGCAAGCGCACCATTTTGTTCATTGATGAGATTCATCGGTTTAACAAGAGTCAGCAGGATTATCTGCTTCCCTTTGTGGAGGACGGAACAATTATCCTGATTGGTGCAAC
>CAZOSU010000015.1:18352-19156 GCA_964582515.1 uncultured Acetatifactor sp.
GCAACTACAGAGAATCCTTATTTTGAGGTAAACGGAGCGCTAATATCACGCTCCATTATCTTTGAGTTAAAGCCCATTCCCAGGGAAGCTGTAAAGAAGCTGATTGAAAAGGCTGTCTACGATACGCAGGTAGGTATGGGAAGCTATAATGCGGTGATAGAAGAGAATGCACTGGATTTTCTGGCGGATTTGTCCGGCGGTGATGCCAGACATGCATTAAATGCCATTGAGCTGGGAGTAATGACCACGGAGCGCAGCAGTGATGGGAAGATTCATATCACTCTGGATGTGGCCCAGGAATGTATCCAGAAGCGCGCAGTACGCTACGATAAGAACGGCGACAATCATTATGATACCATTTCGGCCTTTATCAAAAGCATGCGTGGCTCCGATGCAGATGCGGCGGTGTATTATCTGGCCCGGATGCTCTATGCAGGGGAGAGTATCACCTTCATTGCAAGGCGTATTATGATTTGTGCCGCCGAGGATGTGGGAAATGCGGACCCCATGGCACTTGTGGTGGCAACCAACGCGTCCATGGCAGTGGAGCGAATCGGTATGCCGGAGGCGCAGATTATTTTATCCCAGGCAGCCAGCTATGTTGCAAGTGCGCCCAAGAGTAATGCTGCCTGTGAAGCTATTTTCTCAGCTATGGGTGAGGTGGAAGCCACAGGGAATCTGCCCATACCCACACATTTGCAGGATGCTCATTATAAGGGGGCAGCGAAGCTGGGGCATGGAACAGGGTATAAATATGCCCATGATTATAAAAATCCGGATGTGGAGCAGCAGGATCTGCCTTAT
>CAZOSU010000016.1:0-18772 GCA_964582515.1 uncultured Acetatifactor sp.
TGCCGGTTGCGGGTATTATGTGCTTAGCGTGCAGTCTGCTCGCCGCAAAGGGACAGCTTCTGCCACATCTCTTCTTCTTGTAGGAACTTCTCATGGGTAAAAATAAGGAGTGGCTTTTCCCGATTACATGCAGCCAGTAGCGCCTTTAATTCTTCCATGGTTCTCACATTTTCCAGCCGGATGCTGGTCCGGTAAAAGTCCAGTCCAAGGTCTTCCTCATGGAAGTAGTTATTATCGTTCAAAGCCTCATGTGCGTGTGCATTTAGATAATAGCACTCCCTGTCATCCTCCGCACTAATCAGCCCGGTAATGCCGTAGGCAGCATCCCGAAAGCCCCGGCAATCCTCCAGAGTCCCTGCATAATAGTGAATTCTGGGACATCTGTCGATGGACTTTTCACTTCCGGTAATCCGTAGTAGCTGGGTGATTACCTGCTCGTAATCGGCCTTTGCATGGTCATAGTCGTCGATGGCATCCGGGGAAGGGAACTTTTTTGAGCCATAGTTGGTGGCATACTCCGTCCCATGAAAGCCGAATTTCAGCCAGTCCGCCGCCTGCCCAAATTCCTCTGCATACCTATCCGGTACCTGTGCCAGCGAGCCCCGCTCCGTTCGGAAAAAGGCATAGCCGGAGAATGACATCTTGTAAATGTCATGCATCTCCTTCAGCCTCCCAAAAGTGGGCTGCTGCCAAAGGCTTTCATAGCTATTCTCCGCTAAATCTAAAAAGGCATCGATAAAATCATCTATAGAATAATGAACCATCTTTCCCTCCTAAAACAACTCATCCAAAAGGATATAATACCGGATTTTCTCCCAGTCCGGCTCTATTCCCAGCTTTTCAAACAAAAGCAGCTCCTTGAAATCATTCCGGCCCACGGAGCCGTAATCACCGTTATAATTGTGCTTCAGACTGCGATAACACAGGGCAATGTCCTGCCATTTGTCTGCAATCCCAATCTTTCCCAGATCAATATAGCCGGAAACCTTACCATTCTCTACAAAGATATTAGGAAGGCAGTAGTCTCCGTGAGAAAGCACCGGCTCTAGGGGTGGCTGGTGCTCCTTTAGCCAGGTGAGCAGCTCTTCCGGGTCCTTAAATCCACCTTCCCCAAAGGTTTCCGGCTCTACATTGTCCACATCCACCTCGCCATTTTCCACATTGTCTTCTGCCGCTGCCAGCTTCACAGGCAAATCCCAGCGCATTGGGCAGTGGGAAATGTCCACTGTCCACAGCTTTTTCAGCCCTTCTGCCAAGAGCTCTGTCACCAGCTCTTGATTCTCTAAGATAGTTTCCTCGCAGCTCATCACACCGGACATCTTAGACATCAGCAGGTAATTCATTCCATTCTCCGCCTTATGATATAGAACCTCCGGCACCGGGAGCTTCCCCGCAAGCCATTTCATCATCACAGCCTCGCTCCGGGTCTCCTCATCCTCCTTCTGGATTTTCAAAACCATATCCTCAAAAAGGAAAATGCAGGAACCGGACATGCCCATGCTATCTATGGTATAAGGCTTATCTGCAATTAAATTCTGTAAATCTGCGGGAAGGTTTTCCCATTCTTTCTTAAAATCCTTCATATAAATCACCTAAATAAATTTTCTGTTTGTTTTAATTAGTTATAGATATATTGTATATGTTGTGGTATACTTCATGTGAGTAGGAACGGTTGCCCCTTGAGAAAGGGGGGATGCCTATGTATGTTACATATAGCGACTTGATTCAATTTGGCCTTTTCTTGTAGCATTAATAGGTCTGGTACTCCAGATAAGTCATAAAGACAGAAAATAATCCGTCCCTAGCCTGAGAAACTTGGACGGATTATTTTAGTTCAATATACTCACAAGGGGTACAGCTCAGTACCACTCTTTAACTATACTATATCATTAAAATATTCTTTACGCAATACCTACCTCTCATCCAACACCAGCTGAATTCGATTCTGAATATTCTCCGCCACCTTTTCCTCACTCATTGCTCCGCTAAAATAAACCGTAGCTCCCTCCCGAATTATCTTTTCAATGTAATCCGCAGTCTTTCCCCCCTCCTCTTTTTCCTTACTACAGCCGGATAAGCAGAGCAAAAGACCAATGATTAAGCTTAGGTTTATCAAATATTTCTTCATGGGAATCCTCCATTTGTCAATTCCCTATTTTAAAATTCTCTTTGTAAAAGTATTCACGCATCCGTACACCAGCTCTGCCAGCACCAGAAGCATCAGCAAAAGCGCCCCCAGCTGGAATCCTCCGGACAGCATATCTACAAAAAAGATTAGAATTCCCAGCTGAAGTATATATTCAAGCCCCATTAGTATCCGGTATACCACCAGTCGCTTTCCCTCTTTGGCAAACACCAGCCGGGCAATCAACGCCACAACGAATAACAAAATCGCATACCCTCCTACCAGCAATGCCACGGCAAAAACAAGGGCACCTGCAAATGCACCCAGACCATAGCCCACTCCTTCTGCAATGACACCATAGCCCTCCACATCATCCATTTCATCATCCTCCAAAGCGACGCTTATCTCGCTTTTCAGAGACTCCATATCACTGTCCAAATCGATTAGTGCGATGCCCAAAATGGCGGGAACCAGCAGCATGGCTACCGTTAATATGATTATTAAAATAAAATTGATATTTGCTCTTTTCTTCATGAATTTATCCCCCATTTCACTCTCTTCCATGTTATCATATTTCCTTTTCCTATGCTATCTATTACTTTTCCATTTGATGTGCTATAATGAATTTGAGAACAGCATTACAGAAAAGGGGGAGTATTTATGATTGCAGCATTTGTGATAGTAACCATATGTATGGCTTTCTTTGTGGGTATCGGCGTATGGGCCTGGAAAGCCAAGGAGCCGGTGGGCTTCTTTACCGGGGGAAAGCCTCCCAAGGTGAAGGATGTGACCGCTTATAACCATGCGGTAGCAAAAATCTGGATTGGTTTTGCGGTACTCTTCGAAATCATCATCGGTGTCCCGCTTCTCTTTTTAGAGCATAACTCCGCCGGATTTGTCTTCCCCACTCTCCTGTGCATGCCATTGGTGATTGGAATGGCTGTGGCATATATCTTGGTAGAAGCAAAGTATAAGGCATAGTTAGTAATACGCCGTGCATCTCGATTTGGCTGCTTCGCAGCTGACAAATGCTACGCATTTGCAAATCTCGATGGACGCCAAGGCGCCCTATGTAAAAAGAGGCAGGTGTTCTTATGAAAGCAAGCTTTCATAAGAACACCTGCCTCTTTTTTACGCACGGCTTATTTGGTTAAGCATAGTATACAGCCTGTGCATTCCATAGTTCTTTATAAAGTCCGTCCTGTTTCTCCAGCTCCTCGTGGGTTCCGCGCTGTACCACCTGTCCCTTGTCAAAGACCAGGATATCCTCGCAGAAACGGCAGGATGCCAGTCTGTGGGAAATGTAAATCGCTGTTTTTTTACCCACCATCTTATCAAAGCCTTCAAATACCTCACACTCTGCCTCCGGGTCCAAGGCCGCAGTAGGCTCGTCCATGATGACAAAGGGCGCGTCCTTGTAGATAGCTCTGGCGATGGCCATCTTCTGCTTTTCTCCGCCTGAGAAATTCACGCCGTTCTCATCAAAGCCCTTGCCCACGTAGGTTTGCAATCCCTCGGGCAGCTCCTTCATACGTTCTCCCAGCCCGGCACGGATAAGGGCATCCATGGCTCTCTTTTCATCCACATTGGTAGAGCATGCCAAATTCTCTCCCACCGGGAAATCAAACATGCAGAAATCCTGAAATACCACCGCAAATAAGTCACAGTATTCCTGATAATCGTACTTGCGGATATCGATACCATTTACCTTGATACACCCTTCCGTCACATCATATAATCGGCAAAGAAGCTTGATAAAGGTAGTCTTGCCGGAGCCGTTCTTGCCCACGATTGCCATCTTCTCTCCAATTATGAAAGAAAGATTCAAATCCTTGATGACATAAGTGTCGGAACCGGGATATTTAAAGGACACATTCTCAAATTCCACGGAAAATTTATTATCCTGACGCTTTTCCATGGGAATGGTTCCCTCATGCTTGCGCTGGGACAGCTCCATAAACTGGATATAATTCTCCGCATTATTGGCTGCATATTTCAGCCAGCCCAGTCTCTGTACAAAGAGACGCACGGCCTCGGATACCTTGGAGATACTTGCCGCATAGGTCACCACATTACCGATGGTAATCATACCGGCGTAGCAGCGCAGACCGGAAAAGGTATATACCACGATGGAAAGCAGTGCCACCACAATCTGGGCAGCCACACCGTTTTTCATCATGCAGACCGTACACTTTTTGCCCACTTCCTTTTCCGCCTCGATGACCTGCTCCATCTCCTGAAAAAGAAGCTCTCTCTGGTCATACATACGAATATCCTTTTGCTGGTCCGTCACTCCCAGAAGATCCAAGTAAAATTTTCTCCGGTTACTGTAGGGCGCTGCGGACCTCTGAATCTCCAGATGCTTGGCATTGTAATAGGTCAGCACTTTATAATTAGCCCAAATCAGCACACCAACAATGACCAGAAACAACACCGATGCCAGGGGAGAAGCGATAAAGCCGCTACCGGCATCCCCCTTTTTCAAAAACATGGGAAGTACGATGACAAAGGCACAAATGCAGGAGGTGGCACTGAGGAGCAGCTGGTCCAAATGGGACAATGCTGCACCGATGACGCCGAAGCGGGAATTGTTCAGACTCAGCTTCTGTCTGCCATCGTGCACCTTGGCATCCTCCAGATATTCATAGTCCATAGCCATACTCTTTTTGTTGATGGGGCCATTTTGTATCTCAAACATGTACTCCATATTTTGGTTAAATATTTTTTCGCTAATACCAAAAATAATGGATAAAATACCATAAACCGAAGTCGCTATCAGAGCATATCTGGCAATCACCGTAAAGTCTGCACCATTATACACGGCATCAATCAGCTTACCCGTGAGAATCACAGAGATAAACGGCCTAAGACCGGGTATAATTCCATGAAATACCATAGCAATCAGCACATTTTTTCGCCCCTTGGAATAGTCTGCAAGCAGCCTCCAAATGGCTTTCCAATCCTTCTTATTCATGGAAAATCCCCCCTTTCTCCCCTTCTACGTGCTCATCACCCATAGCGGCGCTTCTCTTCTTACGCTCTTCCTCATCTTTATAATACTGGCTCTGCATATCGTACAGGGTAGCATATCTGCCCCCTGCTGCCAGAAGCCCTTCATGGGTACCTTCTTCGATGATGCGTCCATGCTCTAACAGAATAATTCTGTCACAGAACCGGGTGCTGGAAAGTCTGTGGGATATGTAGATGGAGGTGCGATTCTCCATGGCCTCCCCCAGATTCATATACAGCTCATTTTCTGCAATAGGGTCAAGGGCCGCCGTAGGTTCATCCAAAATTACTAACGGAGCACGCTTATACAGTGCCCTTGCAAATAACAGCTTCTGCTTCTCACCGCCGGAAAAGTCCACTGCCGTTTCCTCGATTTTCTTCACCAGCTTCGTAGCTCCCTTCTGGGGAAGAGCATTGTATTTCTCCCAGAAGCCGGACAGCTTCAGTACCTTCTCCAGGCGGGCTTCCTCCCACTTTCTTTCTCCGGTGATATTCTCATCCACAGACAGCGGGAGCAGGGTGCTGTCTTGGAAAAGCACGGAAATCAGGGACATATATTCATCCCTTGTGTATTCTTCCATCTTTTTATCGTTTAAGAGGATTTCTCCCTGCTCCGGCATATATAATCCGCAAATCAGCTTCACCAGTGTGGTTTTTCCGGCACCGTTAAGTCCAATGAGCGCCAGCTTCTCTCCCGGTGTAATGGTCAGATTCAAATCCTTAATGGTGGGCTCTTCATTGCCCTGATAGGTAAAGGTCACATTTTTAAGCTCCAGCTTTATGGGCTTATCCTTATATGCTTCTATGGTGCCTTCTCCCACACCGCCGTCCTTACGCCATACGCTCTCCGTCTCCTCAAATTCGCGGAAATAGCTGATGGAGGTGTTGATGGCATTGATGAACATCACATTTCTGAGTACATGCTCCACACTCTGGGAAAAGCTGGAGAAAATACCGATGTAGAATACAAATTCTGCCGCAGAGATACTTCCTTGGGTCAAGTAATAGCCCAAAAGCAAAAATGCCAATAAATCTCGTCCAAATTCCAGCACTGCGCCGGAAATATTGCGGAAGCAGTACCAGTTATGAATCTTGCCATAGAGACCACCGATTTTCTCTAAATTATCATCATACTTCTTCAGAATGTAATCCAGCATCTTGTAAATACGGATATCCTTGCCTGCTGCGGAATCCATACACTGCTCTGTAATATAGGCCTCGCCCTTGGAGTATTTACTGATTTTGCCGAAGTACTTGCCATGCATCTTACGGGCCACACCCAAAAGATATAGATTAATAGCGATACTTAAGAACGCTGCCAACAAAATCAGCATGCTCCTGCTGCCCAGAATAATACCATACATAATGGCAGTAGCAAGCCCCGTCAGAAGGGCTGTCACTGCACCGGATGCCCGGTAAATATCATGTCCCGTGCGGGCACTTCCCCAGGCATTGTCCTTGATATCCTTATAATTCTTATCCTCCAGACGCTCGTAATCAATATCCACCACCTTCCGGGTGAAATTGCGCACGAAATGCAGCTGGAAATAATCGGTCTGCTCATAGTAATAATTGATGATGGCACTACTGAGCATGTTCAGCACCAGCATCCCAAGCGCTATGAGAAACAGTGGTCCCAGCACCTGTAAAGCAGTGCCCCTCTGCTCCAGACCATGTACCAGACTGGCAGGCAATAAATCCCCCAGAAAATACGCCAGCGTCTGGGGAATAATCTCCAGAAATGCACAATAGAACATCCATTTATTCCAGCTCTTCATCTGCTTAAAAAAGTAAATCACATTGCTGCCATAGCCGTATTTTCGCTTCTGCTTGTCAGCGGTGATATGATACATGTTGTTCATAAAATCCCCCCCTATCTTGAGCAAGCTGCAAAACCGCCTCGCTGAGAAAGAACGGTACCAGGCTCGAAAATACCTCGCCAAGTGCCGACGTTTTTCAAGGGTCTAAAAAAGACATATCCCTTCCTCAGCGAGACGGTTTCGCAGCTTATATGATTTTCTAAGTATACAACAATTCCGCATAAAAAAACAATTCGTGCACCAGTGGTTATTTCTGATGCACGAATTGCAATTATTCTGATTTTCTCATGACTAACATAAATCTGTGAATCCTGCCCTCAATAACTCTTTTTTTCTCCAAAATCTCCTGGGCGCGGTAAAGATTTTTCAGGCAATCCTCCACGCAAAAGCCGGGGAACTCCCACTCAATAATCCGAGCAAACCAGACAAGTGCCCCCACATCATAAAAGCGGATGGGACCGTAGGCTTCCTGCGCCTCTATGGTGGTAAAACCAATATCTTCAAACTCTTCTCTGATGATTTCCAGATACTGTCTGGGAAATGGTAAGGGCGGCGCCTCCTTTAGCAAAAGCTCTACCAGCTCTCTGTCATTTTCCGCACCCACCTGCTGGGTGATAAAGAGTCCGCCCGGCTTTAAGATTCGGTGAATTTCCTCGGCATTGAACTCCCCATGGCGGTTTATGACCATATCAAAGGTCTCATCCTCAAAGGGGTAATGCGCATCGCATCCATCCATTTCCTTAAAATCAATCCCCAGCGGAAGTAATACTTCTCTACAAAGCTCCACATTGGGTGGATAGCTCTCCGTAGCGGCCAGATTGTAACATGGATGATTCAGGGACAACAGAAACTCCCCACCACCGGTATCAATGTCCAAAACCTTCATGTCCGGCAAAAGGTACTTTTTGAGGATATCCCTGTAGCTCCAGGGTAAATCCTTTCCTTCCTCGTACCTGTCCTTAATGTGGGAAAAATCCCACCCATGGATGTGGGCAATTTCCTCTTCGTGTAACCAGTCCTTTAATAATTCTTCTCTGTTCATATATAACTACTCCTTTTCGTATTTTGTAAGAATGCTACGTATCGGTGCAGTTACCTGATAACATTGTAAATATTAACCTCGATGCAACCTGTTATCAGATTTTACAACTGCACCGAGTAGATACCTCGAACATATGGCATATGCCGTTCACCTCATTCCCATTGTTCTATTTGTGTATTTTTTTATGTTAATTACTATTTATTTTATGTATCTACTTTGTTAAACCATTTACAAGGGTACTACCATAGTGGTAGGCAGTCAGTCCTTCCTCAGAGGGACTGTGACCCTCTGTTAATATAGAACTCTGATTTACTCAGAAATATATACGAAAGAGGGTGTTGCCATGATGACATTAGAAGGTCTGATTGCAGTTATGAGTCTTGCACTTACTGCTTTCGGACTCGGATACTCCATCGGAAGTAATAAAACACAAAAATAATCGCCTCAGTCTTGGGAGAGAGTAGGCGATTACTTTTTAATCAACTATAACTAAGACTAACCGTCTATCGGTAGTACCTTTTATATCTTTAGATTAATTCATGCTTCATAAATTGTCAAGTTAAATCCTGCATATTTCATAAATAACGCAGCTCACCCAATTTTAAGTAGATGTTCTGTATAAATTCATGCTTCCCATTTCCATAGGAAACTCTATCCTCTGCATGTTGCTTTTCCAGCTCCAGCTTTAAATCTGAATATGCCTTTGCCTCCTCCGGGTGAGTATTCATGTAATCCCGGAAGTCTACACAATCCAGAAAATCCCCATTGTCCGGCTCATAGCAGTGAATATGCCGCAACGAATAATCCCTCTCATCCCTAAGAATGAACAAATGCCTGCCCTCATCCGGCAAATCCGGACCCTTATATTCATAGCCCAGATAAACCAATGCTTCCGGCTTCATTTCCTCAAAGGACTTCACCACTACTGCCACATCCAGGATGGGCTTTGCATAGATTCCACGGATGGAGGTACTGCCGATGTGCTGTATATCTATGACGATATCTCCCCATGCTGCCAGAATTTCTTCTTTTACGATTTCATATTCTTTTTCCCATGCTTCATTATGAGGTAACAATCTAACCTTGTGTCTAAGTACACCCTCCATATTACTTGTCTCCTCTTCGGTAACTATCTCTATTTTTGTATATGACACTTGTGTCGGGGTATATACAGAATCTGGATTTCTCCTTACCCCGTTTAACTTAGAAAACAGCTCAAAAATGGCTTAATTTCATCCAAGAAGGAACTAATTCGCGCCATTTTCCTTCTGATACCCCGTTTTTCCCACAAAGCGGGGTATCAGAATTGCTCAAATGTGCCAGTACCCTTCGGCAGCTCTATAAGGCCATTTTCTGTATCTTTTTGCTGGTTTACGGGGTTCCAAATGACACTCTTTCTACCTATACCCCACAAGCCGAAATTGCCCCCTCCACAACGCTGCGATATCCAAAATTCCCAAAATCTACTCCAGGGGCAAAGTAATCTCCGTGGCAAAAATTCCCTCCTCGGTCTGGCGGTTGATGTAGCCACGATATTTATGGACGATGCTGTCAATGCGAAGCAGGCCATAGCCATGGTTCCCGGATTTGGTAGTGACAAAGCTTCCGCCTACCTTGGGTGCGATGCCCTTGGTGGAATTGGTTATAGAGATATAGAGCTGTTTTTTCATGATATCAATGTATATGCGGATAAAACGTCGGCTCTCCTCTTCAACTTCCATGCACGCCTCCATGGCATTGTCCAAGAGATTACCAATGATAACCGCCAGGTCAATGCCGGAGATGCCGATCTTTCCCGGCACCAAAGCCGTAGCATCCACTGCTATATGCTTTTCTCCGATTAAGGAAAGCTTACTGTTCAAAATCGCATCCACCATCACATTACCGGTTTTCAGCACCGTATCCACCGTAGTTAAATCACTTTCCAGCTTATCCAGATAATCCTCTGCCTGATTATATTGCTGCAAAGCCATATGGGCCTTCAGCACCTGCATATGATTGTGGTAATCGTGACGCCAGCCTCGCATTTTGCGATAGATATTCTCCACCTCCGCATAATGCTTGTCCACCAGCTCATCCTGAAAGTTCTTAATCTGGCGATTTACATAGCGGGGCAATATCACCAGCCAGATAAACACACCTGCTACTCCTGCCCCTCCTAATAAAAATAACATTTCTCTCATATATCTTCTCTCTTAGCTTCTCTGAAACAGACGGATAAACGCCTGATTGACGCTCCCCGTCATACTTCTGCTGACAGGTAATCTCTCACCATTATCCATCACCAGTTCATTTTTCACAATCATGGAGACATGCTGTAGATTCACCAGAAGGCTCCGATGGCACGCCACCAGCTCCCTGCGATGCTCAAGGAGCTTCCCTACATAGCTCAGGGCATGCTTAATCTGCTGCTGTTTTTCTCCCAAATGTAAGATACAATTGTGCTTATCCGCCTCAATATACCAGATATCCTCCACCTGCACTACGATACTACCCTCTGCTGTCTGAAACCACAGCTTTTCCACGGTTTTCCTGCTGTCCCTGATGCGGGCAAGCTGCTCCCAAAGCTTTTCCTTACGCACCGGCTTTAACAAATAATGAAGGGCGGATACCTCATAGCCCATGGCTATATACTGCTCATAGCCGGTGACAAAGAGAATGGGTACCTCCGCGCCCCCTCTGCGCAGCTTCTTTGCCAGCTCCATACCATTCATTTCACCCATTTCCACGTCCAATATCAATAGGTCATAGGCCTTATCCTCCTCCCAGGCGAACAGAAACTCTTCCGCACTTATGAAGCAATGTATGGCTGTCTTCTCCTGATTATCCTCCGCCCACTTCTCCACATAATCTTTAAGCAATTCCTGCTGGGCTCTCTCATCATCACATATACCAATCCGCATGTATCTCACCTTCTTTCGCTTAATTAACAATAAAATATAACACATTTTGTTGCAATAAAAAAATTCGTGCACCAGTGGTAGCCTCCGGCGCACGAATTGCATACGTACCATCTTCCTATTGTATCTTCTTCTTCAAAAGAGTATAGTTTATAAGTGCATTTCAAATATGCAATTTAAAAACAATTTTCCTTTTGTGGTAAGTTTTTCTCAGAAACTTGTAAACGCATTTCTTTTGTGTTAAAAACGCGCACAATTCTTTGATTAAATAACGCACAGTATTTAATTTCTTGTTTTTCTTGAAATTCGACATCTTTCTTGATAATGGTACATTTTTCCTATCCTATTTCCGTTTTTGGTTCTAAAAAATGAATTTAAACTTGCACACATATGTTTTCTAATATTTAAAATTTCTTTTTTTATCCTTTTAACTTCACATTCCCCAGAAGTTGCACAAGTTTTTTCATTCTTTTACCAAACTCATTCATTTCCATTTCAAGCAAATCATATCACCCAAAACCGACACCTAACCCTCTTCGTCGTATGTCACTTCCACATTTGTCATATGCAGATTATCAATATTTTTCACCTTCATACCATATTTGCCATGAGCCTTTACATTTTCCATGTAGATATTACGGTAGTGTCTCTCCGGCAGACCGCAAAGATATACTGCATTGCCTGCTACTGTTTTCACATCCAGATTCCTGAAATAAATGTCCTCTATAATAGGCGTTCCGTCGTCCACCTCCACCGGTGTGTCCGCATCAAACTCCTCGCTGCCGTAAAATCCATCCAGATAAATGGCACCGCGAAACCATTTTGTATCACTGTGTTCTCTGCTCTGGTTATCATGGGTGCAATCCTCATAGCGGATGTTGCGAATATAATTCCCTCTTCCCCGGATGGCCTTTAGGCTGGCTATACTAAAGGTATCCTTAAATATGCAGTTTCTGATGGTTACATTCTCTACACCACCGGCCATTTCACTTCCCATGGCTACACCAAAGCCGCTGATAAACCTACAATTCTCTATCAAAATGTTCTTGGAAGGAATACCCACGCGTCTTCCCTCTGCATCTCTACCGGACTTCACCGCAATACTGTCATCCTGGCTGCCGATGATGCAGTTTTCAATATGTACCTCCTGACAAGAATCAATATCGATACCGTCCCCATTAAAAATTCCGTAAGGCACTCCCTGCTCATCATATTTGGAATACACCCGGATTCCATCCAGATGCACATTTTTACAGTAAATCAGATGCACGCACCATGCCGGGGACTGGCGGAAGGTTACGTCCTTTATCACCAGCTTCTGCACGTTCCGAAGCCAGATGCATCTCCCCCTTTTGACCGGGAGCTTGTCCAGCTGGGCCTTAAACAACGCCTTACCATTGGCATCAATGACGCCTTTTCCCTCGATGGTGATATTCTCATAGGGAGCTCCATCCGTATTTAAAACACTGGTAAAATTCAGCTGGTCCAATCCCTCATAGGGGCCGCCCTTAATAGGATAGTCCTGGATATTACCGCTTCCCAGAAGCTTTGCCCCCTCCTCCAGGCGCAGAGTTATATTACTTTTTAAAAAGAGAGCACCCGTCACAAACACTCCTGCAGGAATTACCACAGTTCCTCCCTTTTCACATAGGTCAATGGCTCTTTGAATCTCCCCGGTACATACGGTGGTACCATCTGCCACTGCGCCAAAATCCAATATATTATTTAACATAAGTGTATTCTCCTTCTATGACATTTTCATAGGTTGAACCATCCGGTAAAATTACGGTAGCCACTACCCCCTCAGGAACCTTGATATGGTAACGGAACTCTTCATTTTCCAGCTTCCATGCTGACTCAATGCGACCATATGGGCAAATGTGGTATCCTTCTGCGTGCGTCAGGTCACCAAGGATTTTGGGTGCCAAAATCAATCGCTTGTACCCCGGAGCTTCTCTTCGGATACCCAAAATATTCTGATATATCCAGTCCCCGACTGCACCATAGGCATAATGATTAAAGGAATTCATGTTCACATCCCCAAAGGTGTCCGTTTCCGCGATATAGGAATTCCAACGCTCCCAGATGGTTGTTGCTCCATTTAACACACTGTAAAGCCATCCCGGATTCTCCTTTTTCATTAGAATACTCATAGCTACATCGTCTCTGCCAAGCCTTGTAAGTGCGGGCAACAGATGGGCAATCCCAAGAAATCCTACGGAAAGGTGACCATTCCTCTCTTCAATGGTGTGCAAAAAGTCTGCTGCAGCTCCTGCCATATGCTTTTCTTCCAGCAAATCAAAATTGATGGACAAAGCGTATCCGGTCTGGGTAGGAATCGTCAGAGTACCATCCTCCTTCACCCATTTACGCTGATAGGCTGCCTTGATTTCCTCAAAGCGCTCCATATAAGTTGCTGCCAGATTTTCTTTTCCCAGTATCCTGCAGATACGTGACAGCAAATCTGCACTATGGGCTGCATAGGCAGTAGCACAGAGCAAAAAGGGTGTAGAGGTATCATATGCCAGATGGTCCCCCCTTGGCTGCTCTCCCTGAATACCGGGCTCGGATTCGTAGGTACGCTGGTATTCCACCCAGGCCTGCATCATCTCAAAATTATCCTCTAAAATCCTCTTATCACCAAATTCTAAATACAGCTCCCAGGGCACAATCACCGAAGCATCCCCCCAGCCGCCGCTGGTCAGTCTACGGTTATCTCCGCCAAGGGGTGCCGTATCAGGTACACCGCCATTACGGTTATACATCAGCTGGGCATCCCGAAGATCCTGAAGCCACTTTTCCGTAAAGGCTCTTGCCTCCATATTAAATACTGCCGTAGGCGCAAAGACCTGCGCATCCCCGGTCCAGCCCATGCGCTCGTTTCTCTGTGGGCAATCGGTAAGCGTAAGCAAGTAATTGTCAATCTGTCCCCAGCGAATATTGTTCTGCAATTTATTAAGCAGTGGTTCAGAGCAGGAGAAATCCCCTACCTGTTCCCCTATATTACTAATAACCAGTCCTGCGATAGAAAGAATGTCCTCTCCATTTTCCAGGTCATATCCGTTTCCGGTGACCTCCACATAACGAAAACCATGGGATACCAGACTGGGTTCAAAGGTCTCCACCTCACTACCCCTGCACACATACACGTCCGTGTTTGCTGCGGTACGAAGGTTCTGTACATAGATTTCCCCATTCTGATAACACATCTCTCCATAACGGAGCTTGTAGGATTTACCCCGCTCTCCCTTAAAGATAACGCGCACCGTACCTACCATATTTTGACCAAAATCATACACAAAATGCCCCTTGGGCTGCTCCGTTACTGATATGGGCTGAAGCACCCGGATGCATTTTGCTCCGGGATAGCTTTGCTTTGTAAGAGTGAACACCGGTTTTTTCCCCTCCGGGAAAGCACCGTTGGTAGGGATTACCTCGCCGGGAGCTTCCTTGATACCGCAGGGAACCCAGTTTTCCGGCTTTTCCAGCTCCTCCTCCAAGCGCGCATCATAATACTCTCCATCCAGGTAGTCGGCGTAAAGCACAGGACATTTATTGGTATACCAAACGTTTTCATCGGTACAAATTTCCTCTACCGTGCCATCGGTATAAGTAAATACCACCTTGGACAGGAAGGAATTCTCCGTTCCATAGATATGTGCACCGCTATAACCCACAAATCCGCTATAGTAGCCCTTGCCGATAATGGCAGTGTAAACAGCCACCTCTGCATTTGTCACCTTCTGGGTAATATCATACTCCTGATAATCTATACGCAAACGATAATCGGTAAATCCGGGTGCATAATACTCCCCACCCACCTTCTCACCATTGATGTAGCACTCATAAAAGCCTCTTGCCGTGGTGTACAGAACGGCTTTCCTCAGCTCCTTTCCCTGCGCGGGGATGATGACCCTTCTCACCATTACCGCCGGGCAGGCATTCTCCAAAGTAAAAGGCTCCCCCACACCCTGACGAATCCCCTCCATCATGCGGAAATTCTTCCTGGGCCTTGCCGGATGATTTTCCGGCAAAAGCTCTACCGCTTCTACCACAAGGGCACCCTCCACCCATAAAGACACCTGACGCTTTATTACATGCAGGCGGATGGAAATCTGCTCCTTATCCACCAGACATTCTTTCCCGGGCAGGGGATATCCACAGGTCTGCCCCAGCACATATACTTCCTTGTGGAAGCCCTCCTTATACGGTCCCTCCCAGGCTCTGTCGGTATGCTCGTAAAAAAATGCACAACCAGCCTCTACATCTATCTCCAGCCGTAATCCGTTATCCAAATCTCTGGCTGCGAAGAAAAGCTCCGCCTTTTTGCCATAAACAGGAATATTACGATTTATCTCATAATCCCACACAGCTCCGGTATGTACCCCTTCATCAGGGCTTCCAACCCATTTTGCTCCTGTAAACATGTCTCGTCACTCCTTTGTAGCTCAATTTGCCCTTTTATTAATAATGACTCTGTTTTCTGCCAGTTATTCCTCCCTTGGCTGTAACAGGGGAAACAACTCCTTTACTGTATCAAAGGCTTCCTTGGGTCTGCGGTATTCATCTACCACACCCTTATTGTTGTAGCTGCGGGGGCGGGCTGCAAACCATTCCTCCTCCGTCACGCGGCAATCCGCAAACTGCCAGATAAAGGCTCCGGTAAGTCTCTCGTCCTCTGCGTACACCAAAAGGTTTTCCCGGATAATATCTGCCTGCCGCTCCTCACTCCATTTAGCTCTGGTGCGGTCGCGGTTGCCATAGATGGCTCCTGCACCAAATTCACTGACAATCACCGGCTTTCCGGTACCTCCGGTGGTCTCTATCCAGTCCATTTCCTGCTCATGGCGCTCCTTTACCCCGATGTCCTGATACCAGCCGGAGTAGATGTTAAAGGACACCACATCCGGTAAGTCCAGACAAATATCCGTGAAATGCCTGCATGTTGCAAAGGTAGTAGGACGCGAGGTATCCAGGGACTTAATTTGTTCAAACTGTTTTTTATACTTCTCCCTTCCCTCCGGTGTCTCGCTGGCGCATTCATTTAAGATACCCCAAATCACAATGGACGGATGATTATAGTGATATTCAATCATTTCATGGATACAATCCTCACACTGCTTATCAAAGCTTGGGTTCTGCATCTTCTTTAAGTCAAAGCCTCTGGCGTGGTTCTCCTCCCACACCATCATGCCCCGTTCATCGCACAAATCCAAGAAACGCTCATCGTTAGGATAATGGCAGGTGCGCACCGCATTAGAGCCCAGCTCCTGCATCAAATCCATATCCTGTACCATTAGCTGTATGGGGATGGCGCAGCCGATTTTCCCATAATCCTCGTGACGGTTGAAGCCCTTTAAGAATACGGAATTACCATTGATTTTGATGCGTCTTCCCTCCAGCGTCACTTCCCGGAAGCCTACACGCTCGATGAAATCATCTTTCAAAATTCCCTCCTCCAATAACTGCGCTTCCAGAAAATACAGATTCGGTTCCCCCACATTCCATGGCTTAACATCTTCATGCTTCTGGACCAACACCACTTCCACGGTTGCTCCTGCTGCCAAAGCCACTTCTCTTTGCTCTGTCACGCCCGCAAGATTAACCTTTACTGTCACTGTTTTATCCTGCTGCGACAAATTCTCCGCCTTCACGGTAATCGTGCCCTTCCATGCGCCACCCTCATATACCGGCAGACAATGAACATTCTGAATATAAACGTCCCCCAGCTCCTCCAAAGCTACCGGGCGGGTCAGGCCACCATAGGTATAATAATCATTTGGTACATGCAGCGAAGAGCTCTCCGTAAAACGGTTGTCCACTTCCACCTTAATTTCATGGAAGCCCTTTTTCACATTTTTCACCACTGCCGAAAAGGGCGTAAATGCATTGTAATGATGAGCTACCTTCTCCCCATCAAAATACACATCGCCGGTATGGCTCACACCCTTAAACTCCAAGCGCACATTACAATCTCCGCAAATCTCCACCGTGCGGTAAAAGGTGCCCGTTCCACGGTAATTTCTCAGCTCCGGGTGCTGCTCCCAGCATCCCGGTACTGGAATGTGATACTCCTTACCGTCCTCCTTTACAAATCTCCAAGTGCCCTCTAATTCCTTCTGTGGACGTAGTTTATGCTGCTCAAATAAACGAATCATGGCTAAGCACCTCCTCCTATATGATACATGTTATCTATTTTCAGCTTTGATTTTGCAGTCGGTATTCCTTGGCAGTCGTTCCATTCTTTCCATTAAAAGAATATCATTTATTGTTTGTTTTCGCAATCCGCAGCGCTATTGCGTTAGCTTTCCATGCACTGCCACCACTGTAACAGAAGCGGAGCTGAAGAGTGCCGTACCACACAGGACCAGCTGTCTGCCTACTCCACCGGTAAAGTAGAATAATTACTTCTATTGACGTCTTTCTGATTTTATCTTATGATTGTGAGAGTTACTGAAGCATAAGATAAATTTTGGAAAGGTGCCATTTTTATGAAAGAATTATTTTCCCTTTACGCCACTTTTTTCCGCATCGGCGGACTGACCTTCGGTGGCGGTCTCACCATGCTTCCCATGCTGACCCACGAGCTGGTGGAAAAGAAAAACTGGGTTACAGAGGATGAATTACTGGATTATTATGCGGTGGGGCAGTGCACTCCCGGTATTATTGCCGTAAATACCGCCACCTTTGTAGGATACAAGAGAAAGGGCGTCACGGGCGGTATTTTTGCCACACTGGGTATGATTAGCCCCTCCCTTATCATCGTATCCATTCTGGCCATGTTTCTGGACCAGTGGATGAGCAATGTATGGGTAAGCCATGCAATAAATGGTATCAAAATAGTGGTATGTGCCCTGATGCTAAACACCGTTGTCACCATGGCAAAGAAAAGTATTGTGAATGCCCTCTGTGGCGGACTGGCTGCTGTGGCATTCCTTTTGGCACTGTTTACTCCCATTCCCACCGTTCTTATCGTGGTTTTGGCAGGAATTTTCGGTATTATATTATACAAGACGGGAGGGCTGAAGGTATGAAAGTATTCTGGCAGTTATTTATTGAGTTCTTCCAGATTGGTCTTTTTGCTGTAGGCGGTGGTCCTGCTACCATTCCCTTTCTTATGGATTTGCCCTCCAGGTATGACTGGTATGAAAGGGCAGATGTGGCCAATATGCTTGCTGTCAGCGAAAGCACCCCCGGACCTATTGGTATCAATATGGCCACCTATGCCGGCTACAATGCCGCCGGATATGCAGGCGGTCTGGTTGCAACCCTGTCCCTGGTGCTTCCCAGTATCATCGTTATCGTGATTGTGGCGAAGATTCTGGAGAGCTTCAGCAAAAACCCCTATGTGAAATCTGCCTTCTACGCCATTCGCCCGGTTGTTACCGGCCTTATCGCCACTGCCGTGCTGGGCATCTGGGAAACCTCCCTGTTTACCTCAGAGGATGGAAGCTTTCGCTTTCCGGTATTCTCCGTGGCACTGTGTGCTGTCTTCTATGTGGCAATGAATCACAAGAAGCTGAAAAAGCTTCATCCGGCCTTTTGGATTCTTTGCGGTGCTGTTGTGGGCGTAGTGTTTCAGATGTAAAAAGCAAACGCCATACAAGCTTTTCTTAGATAGAAGTTTGTATGGCGATTTCTTATTTCTCACTCTTGAATTTCTCTAATTGACGTTCCAGTTCTAAAATACGTGCATCCTTCTGTGCAAGTTCTTCCTTTGTTATGTTCAGCTTTTCCTCCGTTATGCTTAGCTTTTCCTCCGCCTCTGCCGTCTTCCTCCGCTCTGCCTGTATATCCATCGGTTCCATATTCTCAAACAAATATCCCATATTTCCTGTCCTCACTATAGCCACACAGTTCTCCGTTTCCTCCTCTG
>CAZOSU010000017.1:0-14529 GCA_964582515.1 uncultured Acetatifactor sp.
AATGTTTTTATGTACTGGAATATTAGGAGCTTTGTTCAGTTTTATTTTCTATCAAAGGAAGGATATTCGTAATCTATAGCGTTTACCACTTCCAATTTTAGTGAAGCACGCTGAACTTTCAGTTTGTTGGAGCGACAGATTACAATTTGTTGAGTTGTTGTTTCAAAAAAAGCACCCGTTCACTTTTTATTAAGTGGATGGGTGTACTTTTGTGAAACCTCACTAAATGACATTGGGAAGATAAGCTATTTAAATATTGAAATGACCTTTGATTAGTAAGGGGTAATAATTATACAATTTGGGAAACTACCGGGCTCAGCTCTTTGTTTACAAGGGGTTGAGCCTTTTTATATGTGCCCGGCATAGCCAGCCCACATCCCAAGTCATCGGCATGGATTTACTGTGGACTTTTTTGTATATAAATGGATGGTGTGCAGGTTACCTGATTTGTTTTGCAACTTACCTCATAACAAATGCACCTTGGCTTTGGAGGTATTGCATTATTTTTTTGTTTTGATAAGATGCAAGTACATTATATGAAAGACGAGGTACAATATGAACAGTATTGAAATACAAAATCTTACAAAAAAATATGGTGATTATGTAGCGGTTGACCACATTTCGTTTCAGGTAAGAAAAGGAAGCCTGATTGGATTTTTAGGTATAAATGGTGCGGGTAAAACAACAGTAATTAATATGCTGGCTACTTTATTGAAGCCCGATGGAGGAAGTGTAAAAATATGTGGTCATGAGCTCGGTAGAGAAGATACGGAGATTCGCAAGAAAATAGGAATTGTATATCAGCAAAATTGTTTGGATGATTTGTTAAGTGTGCAGGAAAATCTAATTTGCAGAGGCGTGCTTCATGGTATTTCTAAGAAAGAAGCAAAGGCACAATGCAAGAAATTAACGGAAGTGTTGAAGCTTGGTGAGATATTAAAGAAAAGGTATAAGACCTTATCCGGTGGACAGAAAAGAAGATGTGAAATTGCGGCAGCACTCATGCATGCACCGGAGATTCTGTTCTTGGATGAACCCACAACAGGGCTAGACCCTGCAACCAGAATTGATGTCTGGAACATAGTGGAACAGCTGCAGAAAGAGGAAAAAATGACAGTATTTTTAACCACTCACTATATGGAGGAAGCTGCCAGGGCGGATGATATTATCATAATAGATCATGGAAAAATTGTGACTTGCGGCACCCCATTTGAGTTAAAGGAGAAGTATGCCAAGGATAAGTTAAAGCTTTATTATAAAGACAAAAGCGTCAATATACCTATTGAATCCACACTGGAAGCAATGCCGATTATCCAAAAGCATATGGATGAAATAGAAGGCTTCGAAGTGATTCAAGGTAATATGGATGATGTTTTTGTAAATGTAGTAGGAACAGAACTGGATAAATAAGGAGAGCATTATTATGGAGCAATTTTTGGTATTAACAGCAAGAAATATTAAGGTATATTTACGAGATAAGGGTGCAGTATTTTTTTCTCTTTTATCCGCATTGATTGTTATATGCCTTATGGTATTCTTTCTTGGAGATATGAACATTGATGGGGTTGTGGGAATTTTAGACAGTTTTTCCTTAAGAGAATATGAGGCAAATAAGAAAAATGCGGAGCTTCTTGTACTGTCATGGACCTGTGCGGGGATATTGTCTATTAATGCTGTGACGGTAAGTCTGGCAGTATATTCCGGGATGATTAAGGATAGGGTAAACGGAAGATTGAATGCGATTTACACAGCGCCTATCAGCCGCTTGAAAATTGCACTGGGCTACATTGCATCCGCATGGACAGCGTCAGTATTTGTGTGTCTATTGACATTGGCTATTACGGAGGGATATGGAATGATGAACGGCATGGAACCATATACCCTTATGGAGCACATGGAGCTGCTTGCGATGATTATGGTAAACTCCTTCGTTTACGCTTCATTAATGTATCCTTTATCCATGATAGCAAAATCAGAAGGGGCATGGAGTGGTTTTGGCACTGTGCTTGGAACCTTGGTTGGATTCTTAGGCGGTATATATATTCCCATAGGCTCCTTGGCGGATAGTATATCAGGCTTACTGAAGTGTACTCCTATCATTTATGGTACATCCATGTTTCGAAAGGTTATGACAAAGTCGATTTTGGAAAGTACATTCCAGGGAGTTCCTGTGGAGATTGTGGAAGAATACAGGGAAATAATGGGTATCCAATTAACAATTGGGGATTACATATTAAAGCTAAGAGATGAATGGATAGTTCTGTTTGTATGTGGTATAATCTTTCTTGCCATTGGCATGTTTATGTTGAAATACGAAAAAAAGACAGATCGATAAAAGGGGTATGGGATGAAAATAACGATTGAAGTGCCGAAACCGGGGGAAGAGGATGAGATTATTGTTCGCTGCGCCGATTTGGACGAAAGATTATTGAAGATGATTCAGGCACTGCGGACAGAGGATAAGCTGACAGGCTACATCGAAGATAAAATTGTGAAATTGTCTTTAAAGGAAATATACTATTTTGAAGCTGTTGATAACAAGGTTTTTTCATACACAGCAAAAGAGACCTATGAAATACATAAAAAGCTATACGAAATAGAGAAGGAGTTTGAGCACACGGATTTTTTGCGGATTTCAAAATCCGGCATAGTGAATGTTTCAAAAATTGCTTATGTAAAACCTATCTTTAATGGACGCTTTGAAGCGAAGCTGAGGAATGACGAGAAAATAATTGTTTCCCGCCAATATGTATCAGAATTAAAGAAAAAGCTGGGGATATAGGAGGACAGAATGAAAACGCTTGTAAATTTTGTGAAATGGTTTCTTTATATTACAGTAGGTATATTCATTGTATGCGGAATTAGCTATAGGATTACCGGACTCGAAACGGTTACAGTGGATGTATTCGGAATGATTTTATTAT
Organism: uncultured Acetatifactor sp.; assembly: GCA_964582515.1. Classification (GTDB taxonomy): domain Bacteria; phylum Bacillota; class Clostridia; order Lachnospirales; family Lachnospiraceae; genus Acetatifactor. The sequence continues at coordinate 2,925 of CAZOSU010000017.1, forward strand.
CTGCATTTTTTACTACGCTGGTAACGGTTTTAATTCTGCCCAGGGAAGAGGATGGAAAAGGAAAGTTTTGTGTGAAATTAGCATTACACTATATTATGCTGTGTGTGATAATGAGCTTTTTAGGAGCAAAATTTGGTTGGATATATTTTGATTTGACCGGAATCGGTATGATGGCAATAGATGTGGGACTTGTTTATCTGTTGGTATTTATAGCTCATTACATCATTGATATCAAGCAGGCTGATGAGATAAACAGGATGCTGCAGGAAAAATATGGGGATGAGGAGCCGTGATGAATGTGCATTGGTGCAGAATATTTAGGATATGGGAAGAGCCTTCTCCGCTAGGGGAAGGTTTTTCTGCATAAAGAATGAAAAAAATAGGAAAAAAGTAATGGACTTTTTGAAAAGTGTGTTATAATGATACTGTATATGACTTTGTATTTCTTGGAGAGGTATATTATGAGAGATGGAAATAGTGGAAAGCATTCATTTGTAATAATAGACTGTACCAATGGTCTGTGCCAGTATTCGGATTCCTTTTTGAAGGAATTGGGAGTGGATTTTCCGAGGGGAAACGTATGGGATTATTTATATTCCTGTTGTCTGATAAATGAGGAGACTTCCAACGAGCTGCAGACAGTGGCGGAGGATATCACAGCCGGTAGAAAGCCACAGGTTTATTTTGAAGAGTTTTCTTTACGTAACAAGGTTGGAGAACGGAAGGAATATCGTGTGGGATTTATCTGCACGCCTCCCATGGACCGTATTATCGTTACATTCTCAGATATAAGTGTGGAGTGCGATGAGGCTGGAAGAGGAAATGCAGAAAGCGGGCATGATGAATTGACCGGTCTTTGGAATCGTCGTGCTTTTTGTGATAAGGTGGAGCAGATTGTGCGGGAGCATCAAAAAGAGATTGAATCCGGTGGGTATGCTCTGGCTTGCTTTGATGTGATTCGCTTTAAGGCAGTTAATGATATTTATGGTATGGAAGAAGGAGACAGGCTGTTAAAGTATATTGCAAAATCCATATTAAAGTCTGTTGCGGATGAGGATATCGTATGTCGCGCCAATGCAGACCATTTCCTGTTGTTTGCCCATGCGTCAGGGGCTGAACTAGAGCTTTTGGTGGAGCAGATTCTGACGGAGATTTCCCTGTATGGACAGACCTATGAGGTTACCTGTAATGTGGGTATCTATGTGACCGAGGATGCAAATCTTTCTGTGGAAGCCATGATTGACAGAGCCGTACTTGCGAAATCCACCATCAAGGGAAGCTATACTATTCGTTATAGCTATTTTACGGAGCAGCTTCGTAAGGAGATGATTACGGAGCAGGAAATCGTAGGTATGATTTCAGGAGCTCTTGCGGAGAAGCAGTTTGTGATTTATTATCAGCCCCAGTACAATCATTCTACCGGCATGCTGGTGGGAGCGGAGGCGCTGGTGCGTTGGAAGCACCCTGAGAAGGGGCTGATTTCGCCGGGTATCTTTATCCCCATTTTTGAAAAGAATGGATTTATTACCAGGCTTGATTTGTATGTATTTGAAGAGGTATGTGTTTTTATTCGTAAGTGTATGGAGACAGGAATACCGATTGTACCTGTGTCTACCAACTTCTCCAGATATGATATTTTCCAGCCGCATTTTGTGGAGAAGCTGGAGGAAATTCGTCAGCGCTATGACGTGCCGGTAAAATATCTTCGTGTGGAGATTACGGAATCAGCTGTTGTGGGTGGAAGTCAGCATACCAATGAGATTATACACAAGCTGCATAGCTTTGGATATATTGTGGAGATGGATGACTTCGGAAGTGGTTATTCTTCCCTGAATGTACTGAAGGATATAGAACTGGACATCATTAAGCTGGATATGCTGTTTTTATCCGGCGAAACGGAGACGAATCGTGGGGGTACCATTGTCAGTGCCGTTATTCGTATGGCCAAGTGGCTGGGAATTCCTGTTATTGCCGAAGGCGTGGAGACTGTGAAGCAGGCGGATTTCCTAAAGAGTATTGGCTGTGATTATATACAGGGATATCTGTACTCCAGACCCCTCCCTGAGGCCGATTATACAGAGTTAGTGGGAGGTAGTACCATAGGTATCACAGCACCGCAGATGCGTCTGCTGGATACGGTGCATGCTTATGATTTTTGGGATCCGGAATCGCTGGAAACCCTGATTTTCAGTAATTATGTGGGTGGTGCAGCCATTTTTGATTATCAGAACGGCAAGGTGGAGCTTTCCAGAGTGAATGTGAAGTATCTGCAGGAAATCGGCATGAATTTGTCGGAGAAGGAGATTCTGGAGGCGGACTTTTTATCCTTTATGGATGAGGCAAATCAGAAGACATATATTCGCATGCTGGAGCGTGCCATTGAGACCGGTGAGGAACAGGAATGTGAGACCTGGAGGAACTTCTCCTCTTCCTGCTGCGGCGACGATAAAATGTGCATTCGTGCCACGGTACGTGTGATTGGCAGCAGTGATGAAACGTATCTGTTCTATGCCATGATTCGTAATGTGACCGCAGAAAAGCTGCATATTCAGGAGATGCAGGATACGGAGAGACGCTTTAAGATGGCAAGTGAGCAGGTCAATATCTATTTCTGGGAATACACTGTTGCTACCAAAGAGATGCGTCCGTGCTTCCGTTGTATGCGTGATCTGGGATTGCCGCCTATTATGACCAATTATCCGGAAAGTGCCATTGAGGCAGGGGTATTCCCGCCGGAGGTGGCAGATATGTATCGAGATTGGCATGTGCAGATTGGGCAGGGTGTGAAGGAATTGGAGGCTGTGATGCCGCTTACAGTAGGTCGTGTACCCTTCCGTGTAAAATATACCACAGAATTTGATGAAAATGGTCGGCCGGTAAAAGCTTATGGCTCTGCGGCCCTTGTAGTAAATGAAGAATAGTTTGACTGCCTTCCTGAAATTCAGGAAGGCGTTTTTTTTGTGGGAAAAGAGTAGTGAATAATTTGTGAACATATGATGAAATAAATTGCAATTAATATTTGCAGGACGTATACTGTAGAAGGTATGGTATCCTTGGGGGTACTATAGTTGTGTATTGAGAACGACAGGAAATGTGCGGGATATGATTATTAAAAATGGTCTTGTATTTCAGAATACAGGACAGTTTGAAAAGGATATAATATACATAAAAGACGGTCGGATTACAGATAATGCACAGGGGGAGGTGCTGGATGCGGAGGGGCTTTATATCGTGCCCGGGCTCATAGACATTCATCTGCATGGCTGCGGGGGATATGATGTGGGCGATGGCATCCCGGAAGCACTACAGCGGATGGCAAGGTTTCTTTTGTTAAACGGTGTTACAGCCTTTTGCCCAGCCACCATGGCATTGCCCTCCTCGGAGCTTAAGAGAGTGCTGAAAAGTGTTTCTACCCTTAAGGGAACAGAGGGGGCGACCATTCTGGGGATAAATCTGGAAGGAACCTTTTTATCACCACGTAAGGCCGGAGCGCAGAAAAAGGAGTGCTTACAAAGGCCGGATGTGGAGTACTTCAGGGAGCTTCAAAGGATTGCAGACGGAGGCATTAAGCTTCTCACCATAGCGCCGGAGCTTGAGGGAGCTATGGAGTTTATCCGGGAACTGAAGGATTCGGTAAGGATTTCCGTGGGACATACGGCCGCCAATTATGAAACGGCCGCGCAGGCTTTTTCCGAAGGAGCAGTGCATGTAACCCATCTATATAATGCCATGGAGCCTATGAATCACCGGGAGCCGGGGGTGGCAGGAGCAGCGCTTGAGGCGGAAAATGTCATGGTGGAACTGATTGGAGACGGCGTACATCTTCATCCCTCCATGGTCAGGGCGGCATTTAAAATGTTCGGCGAGGATAGAATTATCCTTATCAGTGACAGTATGCGGGCGTGCGGTCTGGGAGACGGACAATATGTATTGGGTGGTCAGAAGGTATATGTAAAGGATAAGAAAGCGAACCTGGAGAACGGTACTATAGCGGCTTCGGTCTGTCATCTGATGGATGTAGTACGTAGCGTGGTGAAAATGGGTATTCCTCTGGGTACAGCCATAAAATGTGCCAGCTATAATCCTGCTGCAGCACTGGGACTTTTGGAAGAGCGGGGGAGTCTTGGGAAGGGCCGTGTGGCAGATATGGTACTTATGGATAAGGATTTAAGCATTCGCTATATCATATGGGAAGGGAGAGTCACAGAGTGCGAATGACGGGAAAGGCGGTTCATTACGGAATCGCAGTAGGTCCTGTGGTGGTGATAAAGCCATGGGAAGCACAGGTAAAACGATATCGGATATATAACACTGCTTCTGAGTTTATAAGGCTGGAGCAGGGATTGTATAAAGTAAAAAATCAGTTAAAAAAATTGCATGAAAAGGCGCTGAAAGAAGTGGGGCAGGAGGGTGCTGCTATTTTTAATGCACATCTGATGCTTCTGGAGGACGTAGGATATCTGGATTCCATCCACAGTATTATTCAGGCGGAAAAAGTAAATGCAGAATATGCAGTGGCTACTACGGGAGCGCACTTTGCGGATATATTTGCCGGTATGGATGACGCTTATATGCAGGAGCGTGGTATCGATGTCATGGATGTGTCCGGACGGGTAATTCGCGCCCTGCAGGGGCAGGAGGAGCCAGATATGTCAGAGATGGAACCATCCATCATCGTGGCAGAGGATTTGCTGCCGGGAGAAGTGATGCAGATGGACAAAAAGAAGATTCTGGCACTGGTGACAGTGCGGGGTTCGGCAAACTCTCACACGGCTATTTTGGCAGCAATGATGAATATTCCGGCTATTGTAGGTGCGGAGCTTTCTACGGAGGAGTTGCAGTCCGGGAAGCTTGGTATCGTGGATGGCTATGAGGGCAGCCTGGTCATAGATGCTACGGAAGAGGAGCTGGCTGTCGCCAGGGAAAAGATACGTGTTCAGGAAGAGGAGCAGGCATTTCTTCAGCGTATGAAGGGGAAGGAGACTGTTACCGGAGCCGGAAAGAGAATCGGCCTTCTGGCCAATATCGGTGGGGTACAGGATATTTCCTATGCCCTGGAAAACGATGCTGAGGGCATTGGACTCTTCCGAAGCGAGTTTCTGTATCTGCAAAAGGACAGATTGCCGACGGAAGAAGAGCAGCTTCATGTGTACAAAAAGGCACTTCAGAAAATGGAGGGGAAGCCGGTAATTATAAGGACGCTGGATATCGGTGCTGACAAGCAGGTGGATTATTTAGGGCTTGGAAGGGAGGACAATCCGGCATTGGGATTTCGTGCTATCCGCATATGTCTTACCAGAAGGGATATTTTCAAAACACAGCTGCGGGCGCTGCTTAGGGCAGGCGTCTGTGGGGAGCTGGCAGTGTTATATCCCATGATTATATCGGTATCAGAGGTAATGCAGATTAAAGAGATGGTGGCCCGGGTGGCAGAAGAGCTTGACGCGGAAGGACTTCCTTACCGGATACCGAAGCAGGGCATTATGATTGAGACACCGGCAGCAGTTATGATAAGTGATGAGCTGGCGCAGCAGGTGGACTTTTTCAGCATCGGAACCAATGATTTAACCCAGTATACTCTGGCATTGGATCGCCAGAACCAGAGGCTGGATACCTTTTATGATGCACATCATCCGGCGGTACTTCGCATGATTCGGTTGGTGGTGGAGAATGGTCATAAGCATGGTATTTCGGTAGGCATCTGTGGAGAGCTGGGCTCCGATATGACACTGACAAAGCTGTTTTTGCAGATGGGAGTGGATGAGTTGTCTGTATCTCCCGGCAATATACTTAGACTACGGGCAAAAATCAGAGAGATGAACGAGGAGGAAGAAGAGTGAAAGGACGAGACATAAGAGTGAGAGTGGCATGCATCATACCTCTTCTTTTCAGTGTTTCCCTAGGCGGCTGCGGGCAGGAGCCCGCAGTAAATAAGGAGATTGTTCTGGAAGCGGAGGAAGAGCAGCAGGTGACCTATGAGATGTCTCCTGTGGTTCGTGGAGATGTGGCACAGGTGATGGAAATCGACTGTGTATATAAGCAGAAGGAGGAAATCTGGCTTTCCTTTAACATCGATAAGGAAGTAATCACGGATATATATGTGGAAAAGGGAGATGTGGTAAGTAAAGGGGATAAGCTGATTAGTGTGGATGTGGAGTCGGCTAAGAAAAAGGTGGAGGAGCTGGAATATCAGCTGGCAGTGACCAGACTGAATTACCAGCAGATGCTGGAGACCAAAGCCTTTGACATCGAGCAGGCACACACGGATTTTTATTATACTCATATGACAGAGGCAGACGAGGAGAATCTCCGTAAGAATCTGGAGAGTATCGAAGAGAAATATAGGGAACGGATTGTTGATGCAGAAGATAATATTTACATGCAGGAAAAGCGTCTGGAGGAGGCAAAGAATTATGTGGAAAATGGTACGCTGTATGCCCCCATGGACGGTATAGTGAATTTCCTAAAGGCGGATATATTAAATACTCCTACGGATAAGGGGGTAAATGTGGTCAGCATTTATGATGAGAACAGCTGCTATTTCCAGTCCACGGATTTGGAGGTTATTCCTTACATTGACAGGTTGCAGACCTATACCATTACCTGCGGTCTGGGGAAGGCTATGAGGGAGTATTCGGTGCAGCCGGTGCTTTTTGAGGACTGGAAGGAGGAGATGTACTTTAAGCTTCTGGACCAGGATTATGACCCTTACAATATCTCCAGCGGAACCATTGAGCTTTGTACGGAGGAGAAGAAAAATGTATTAACCGTGGACAAGAGTGCCGTTCATACCTCCGGGGAAGAATATTATGTGTATGTTCTGGACGAGGAGGGTATCCGCCGCATGCAGTTTGTGGAAATCGGCCTGTGGGGCTCTGACGTGGTAGAGGTGCTGTCCGGTCTTAATGAGGGCGATTACGTTATAATTTAGGCATCGTGGAGAGGCCGAAGATAGATGAGGAAGATAGGTACAATGAAGTTACATACGTATAAAAGGAAAGGGCTGGCATTAGTCATGCTGACAGGGCTTTTGTGCATGGCTTCCTTCGGGGGCTGTGGGCAGAGTGCAGAGGAGACCGCAGAGGTTTCGGTAAAAAATGTAGAGATGAATCCTCTGACGGAGGAGCAAACCTCCAAGGTGGAGTATGGAGATGTTATCCGCAGAAGTTTGTTTGATGGTGTGATTACACCCTATGTGGAGGAGCTTGTTTTTCCGGAGGATGGCATTTTTCAGGAGTATTATGTGACCCTGGGAGAGCGTGTGGAAAAGGGACAGCTTCTGGCAGTTACCGATGTGGGAGATGCCAAGGAGCAGGTGGAGAATTATAAAAATCAGATTGCGGAGCTGACTGCCAGCTATAATTATGATATGGAAAGTAAGCGCAACAGTCAGAAAATTGCAGAGTTGGAATTGCAGATGGTATTGGATTCGCTGGAGAATCTGACATATCTTTCTACGGAATACACACAGGCCTGCGCCAAAGCAGGGCAGTGGGATTCCCAGATTCGCAGACTGGACTTGGAGATGAAACATCTGACAGAGGATTATGAGATTACGCTTCCCTATTTACAGGAGAAGCTGGAGGGCTATCAGTCTAAGCTGACCAGTAATCAGATAGTAGCTCCCTTTGATGGTGTGGTGACTTCTCTGGTGTCTCTGGCATGTGGTGACCGGGTTATCGCAGAAAAGGCATATGTTGCCATTTCGGATACGACCAGATATCAGGTGGTGGGAGACTATGTGAGTCAGAAGAATATGGATGCGGCGTTGGGCGTTTCCGCTTTTATCAATGGGCAGGAGTATCCACTTACCTATATTCCGATGGACGAGGAGGTGTACTACGCCATTTTGAAAAAGGGAGAGACCCCCTATTCTACCTATGAGTTGGAGCCGAACGAGAACATCAGTTATGGCATGTATGCTTTGATTGTGCTGACGGAAAGCAAGGTGGAAAATGTTCTGAAGGTACCCGGAATTGCGGTACATCAGGACGGCAGCCGAAAGTATTGCTATGTGAAAAACGGTGACAAAAAGGAAAAGGTGTATGTACAGGTAGGACTGTATGACACCATGGATTATGAGGTAAAAGACGGTCTGGAGGAAGGAGATGAGGTATATCTTGACTAGAAAACATTACTTAATAAAAATACTGCCTCCCCTGCTGGCTTTAACACTGGGACTTTCTGGCTGTAGTGGGGAGAATTCTCTTTTTACGGATGCAGGTACGGATGTGGTTATTCAGGTCCGGAAGGAGGATTATCTGGATTTGAGTGCGCTGGAGGGGGATGACAGTGAGAAGACCACCTTTAACGGCTATGAGGTACATACTCTGGAATATGGGGATTTTCAGACGGAGTCGGCGGCATTTGGAGCAAGCATCAATGTTCTTGAAACCACGGTGGTGCAGGCGCAGTACAATACAGGCACCATGCGTCTGGTGCAGATGATGGATTTGCGGAGCACCTTTGTAAATAAAGGGGATGTGATTGCACTGGTATCCATGGAAACCAATGAGCTGGATTTGGAGGAGCTGGAGCTTTCCCTTACCAGATTAAAGGAACGATATGAAGACTTTAAGACGGATTATGAGACTGCCCATCAAGAGAAGATAGATAATCTTAGTTGGGGAAAGCCACAGGAACAGGTGGAAAGAGTGGAGCTCTATCAGATGGAGATTGACCATATCCGTCAGGATGAGAGTTATCGTAAGCAGATAGAAAGCTATGAGGAGCAGATTGAGGAGCTGAAGGCCTTGATGAATACCACGGAGATTCTGGCACCGGTGGATGGTATTGTGACGGAGGTAAATAGAGAAATTTCCGCAGGAGCCAAGCTTGAAAATGGTACCATGCTGGCTAAGATTATACCGGCGGATCAGATATATATGACCTTTGAGGACAATCTTTCCCACTATGCTTACGGTAATGAAATGACCTTTATTGTAGGAAGAGACATTAAGGCGAAGGAGTTTTCCGCCAAGGTAATTTCCACCAATGGCAAGGCACTTAGCAGTGACTGGAATAAACAGACGACTTATATCAGCGCCAGTGTAACGCCCTTTGAGGTAATTACGTCGGGGCCTTTCTATGTGAAGGCAGTCACCAATGTAATGAAGAATGTACTTTTGATTCCTTATGATGCGGTAACAACGGACAGTGGGAAATGTTTCGTAACGGTGCTGCATGAGGATGGAACGCTGGAGAAGACCCAGTTCCTGGCGGGAGGATACAATACGAAATATTACTGGGTGTACGATGGACTAAAGGAAGGTACAAAGGTCCTGATTTATAACAACTAACGCGAGGAACGATGGCATGCTTACTTTGATTTGGCAGAAAATTATGCATAAAAAATGGATGGCTCTGTGTCTGCTGATTGGTAATATCCTGTTGATAGCAGTGGCAGTGAGCTATCCCATGTACAGAGGCGCATCCTTCCAGAGAATGCTTTGTGATGAATTTGAGGCATATATGGAGCAGACCGGTGAATGGCCGGCTACCTTTGCAGTGTCTCACAACAGAACAAAGGGCAAGGAAGGAACCAGCTATGCACAGCTCCGGGAGTATGTGGAGCAGTCCTTAGGAAGGCTGAATGTGCCTATTTATCGGGAAATAGAGGTACTAAGTACTACTATTTCTGAGATTTCGCCTGTCATCCAGAGAGATGAGAAGGTTTCCAGAAAGGTGCGTCTTACTTCTGTGACCGGTCTGGAGGATTACATAGACGTGTTTGCGGGACGTCTCCCGGAGCCGGGACTGATTGACGGACAGTACGTGGAGGTTCTTGCGTCGGATATAGTGGCGGACAAGATGGATATCCTGCTTGACGAGGTATATGAATACACCAAGCTGACCTGGGCGGATGGTTCCCCCATTAGGATTAAGGTGGTGGGGATTTTCAAGGAAACTAATTCCGCAGATTATTTCTGGGCAAGCAGTTTAGAGGATATGGACAGGGATGTGTTCATGCATGTGGACACCTTTCATGAGCTCTGTGTGGGAGAAGAGAATGAAATAGCTCTGGGCATTAGGAAAACCATTTATGAGCAGATGGATTATGAAAAGATTGAGCCAAGTAGTGTGAAGGCTCTGGTATATAATACCCAGCAGCTCCTTAATTCCTCCGGCGGTGATTTAATACTGGAAAACGCTTATGAGGGTATTATTGACAATTACAGTGCCAAGGCAAAGAAGGTGGAAACCTCTCTTATGATTTTGCAGATACCGGTGCTGGCACTTTTGGTAGCATTTATATATATGATTTCTTCCCAGATGCTGACCATGGAGCAGAATGAGATTTCTGTTATGAAGAGCCGTGGCGCGGGAAGAGGGCAGATACTGGGAATGTATCTGATACAGGGAATCATTCTAAGTGGCGTGGGAGCTGTCATAGGCATTCCTTTGGGGAAGGTGCTTTGCAGTCTTATCGGTACGGCCACGGATTTTATGGTGTTTGCGGGAACGCAGGTGCTGGAGCCAAGGTTTACGCAGGATGTGCTTATTTATGGCGCGGGTGCTGTGCTTTTGACCATTCTCCTGACGATTTTACCTGTTATCAGTTACAGCAGAGTATCTATAGTACATTTGAAGCAGTCCAAGGCACATAAGAATAAATCTTTATGGAAGAAGCTGTTCCTTGATTTTATCTGCATCGGCATTTCTCTTTACGGATATTACAGTTTTTCGAAAAATCAGGACAATATGATGCAGCAGGTATTGATGGGAGAACCTTTGGATCCGCTTCTTTACTTAAGCTCCTCCCTGTTTCTTTTAGGCTGCGGTCTTTTGGCAGTACGAATTCAGCCCTGGATTTTGAAGCTGATTTTTCTGGTGCGTGGAAGGAGGATGTCCCCCAGCAGCTATGTGTCCTTTACGGATGCCATTCGCGGCGGAAAGAAGACGGAGTTTATCATGCTTTTCATGGTACTGACGGTGGCACTGGGTATCCATAGTACTACCGTGGCTCGTACCATTGTGGCAAATGCAGAGCATAATGCCTCCTATGTAAACGGTGCTGACATTGTATTAAAGGAAGTGTGGCGCATGGGCATGGGGGAGGAGGCAACTTATATCGAACCGGATTTCGGCAGATATACCGTGATTGACCAGGTGGAGGGCGTAACCAAGGTGCTTCGGTATGAAGCGGAGATGGTTCGCCACAATAAAAATATGACAATTATGGGGATTAATACAGGGGAATTTGCAAAGGTTGCAAATATGCCGGAGGATTTGCTCCCTTATCATTTTTATGATTACCTGAACGTGTTGGCAAGTGATGAATATGCGGTATTGCTATCCGAGAATTACATGACCAAGCTGGGGTATAAGGTGGGAGATATATATGAAATTCCCACAGCAGATTCCAAGGTACGCTGTACCATCAAGGGCTTCTTTAATTACTGGCCGGGCTATGAGCCTACGGTGTACTCTCTGAATGAGGATGGTACGGTGGTGGAGAGCGAAAGCTTTATGGTAGTGGCAAATTATGCCATGCTGCATGCCAGAACGGCAACCCGACCCTACGAAATCTGGATGAAGGTGGGAGAGTCCACCGATGGTTTATATAAGTTCATCGAAGAAAATCCCAAGGTGAAGTTTATGAAGT
>CAZOSU010000017.1:14539-18542 GCA_964582515.1 uncultured Acetatifactor sp.
GGGAACAAATGGAATATTGACCATGAGCTTTATGATTGTACTGATACTTTGTGGTGTGGGATATCTGATTTACTTTATTTTATCCATCCGCTCCAGGGAGCTTCTCTTTGGTGTGCTCAGGGCGATGGGAATGAAAAAAACCGAGATTACCAGAATGCTGATTTTAGAGCAGGTTTTCTGTGGCTTGTATTCCATTTTGGCAGGTGCGCTGGTAGGCCTTGTGGGCTCAAGACTGTTTGTACCGATGATTCAGAACGCATATGCAGCAGAGAATCAGGTACTTCCTCTGGAGCTGATTACCAGACAGAGTGATTTGGTACAGCTATTTGTGGCAATTGGCATAGTGATGCTGATTTGTCTGATTGTAATCGCTCGTATTGTTGCGAAGATGAATATTACCAAGGCACTGAAATTAGGGGAGGATTAAAGGCTGAAAGAAGCTTTCGAACTACGTATTGGTGCGTATTACATGCAGACCTGTGATATGCATGGAAAGGAAAAGATGATGATAAAGGCAGAAAATGTTGTAAGAAGCTTCCCTATTCCCGGTGGTGGAAAAGAAGGATTTATGGCGCTGAAAGGAGTATCCTTTGAAATCCCTAAGAAGAGTCTGACGGTGCTGAAGGGACGCTCCGGTTCCGGCAAGACCACACTCCTTAATATATTAAGTGCGCTGGATATGCCCACCAGTGGTAAGGTTTGGATTGACGATAAGGATATTACCGCCATGTCTGAGAACAAGCGTGAAAAGCTGCGCCGGGAGAAAATCGGTTTTATTTTCCAGTCGGTGTCGCTCATTCCTATGATGACGGCTCTGGAAAATGTGGAATTTTCCCTTCGACTGGCGGGAGTAAAGCAGGGGCGAAGGGAGCGTGCTATAGAATGTCTGAAAATGGTGGGGCTGGGGAGTCGTATGCATCACATGCCTCAGGAGATGTCCGGCGGTGAGCAGCAGAGAGTAGCCATTGCCCGAGCGATGGCGCACAGACCTCAGATTATTTTTGCGGATGAGCCCACGGGTGAGCTGGATTCTGCAACAGCAGTTTCCGTGGTAAATCTTTTTAAGGAGATGGTGGCGAAGGAAGGGATTACCATCGTCATGACCACTCATGATGTGAGTCTGATGGATGCAGGAGACTATGTATTCCAGATGGAGGCCGGTGAGCTGACACAGGGGTAAGTGATACGGGGTGAATTATCCGCATCCTTCCCGGGCAATGGCCTCTTTGACAACACCATATGTCTTATGTAGACCCTTGAAAAACGTCGGCACTTGGCGAGGTATTTTCGAGCCTAGTACCGCTACGATTTTTCACGGAGCGAGAGCGTGTCTCAAAAACAATATATACCATCCCCCGGTACCCATCCCACAGCCCGGAGACACCAGGCATTTCTACTTTAGCTTATGGAGATAGCTGTCGGAGAAGGTAGAAAGGGGACACATATGTTATTAAATTTGCATGTAAAAAATCTGGCATTAATTCAGGAGACGGAGGTGGAGTTTGGGGAAGGTCTAAACATCTTTACCGGAGAAACCGGCGCGGGTAAGTCCGTCCTTATCGGCTCCATTAATTTGGCACTGGGGGGAAAATTTGATAAGGATATGCTCCGCAGTGGTGCGGAAAGCGGACTTGTAGAGCTGACCTTTTCCGGGGAGAATTCTGCGCTTCAAAGGAAGCTGGAGGAGATGGAGCTGCCGGTGGAAGAAGTGGTGTCCATCAGCAGGAAGCTGGTGCCGGGTAAGAGCGTCAGTAAAATTAACGGAGAAACCGTGAATGTGAAGCAGCTAAAAGAAATTGCGGAGCTTTTAATCGATATTCACGGGCAGCATGAGCATCAATCCCTGCTTCATAAGAAAAAGCATCTGGAAATACTGGACGCTTATGCCGGGGAGCCTGCCGAAGAAGCGCTGGAGCTGGTGGCAGAGCTGTACGGAGAAGTGAAGGAGCTGAAAAAGCGTATAGAGTCGGATTCCCTTGATGAAGAAGGTAAGAACCGTGAAATGGATTTGCTCCGCTACGAAATACAGGAGATTGAAAATGCAGCATTATCCGAGGGCGAGGATGAGGAGCTGGAGGCTCTGCATTTAAAGCTCAGAAACAGTAAGAAGATTACAGAGGCTTTAAATGAAAGCTATGTATATACTGCTACGGAGTCCTCAGAAGGCATCAGCAGAGCTGTAAGACTCCTTGGCGGTGTGGCAGAGTATGATAAGGTCTTAGAGGGACTGCTTGATAATATTTCGGAGATTGAGAGTCTGCTCTCTGACTACAACAGAGAGGTTTCGGTATATCTGTCAGAGCTTGAGTTTGATGGGGAAGGCTTTGAAAAACTGGAAAAAAGGCTGGATGAGATTAACTTCTTAAAGACAAAATATGGCAAAACCATCCCTGCTATTTTGGAAAATTTAAAAAAGAAACAGGAGCGTGTGGATACCCTTTTGGATTACGATATGTATATAAAGGGACTTCAGGCACAGCTGGTAAACAGGGAAGGAAAGCTAAGGAAGGCTTGCGAAAAGCTGTCCCGGCTTCGTAAGCAGTCCGCAGAGGTGCTTAGGGGTGAGCTGCTGGAGGCCTTGAAGAATCTGAATTTTTTGTCCGTGGATTTTAGGATTTCGGTGCAGAGTGAGAAGGAAATTACCGCCAAGGGATATGATGAGGTGGAATTTTTGATTTCTACCAATCCCGGTGAAAGTCCCAAGGCCTTAGGACAGGTAGCCAGTGGTGGTGAGCTGTCCCGAATTATGCTGGGTATTAAGACGGTACTGGCAAGGAAGGATGAGATAGATACCCTGATTTTTGATGAAATTGATGCGGGTATCAGCGGAAAGACTGCCTGGAAGGTATCCGGGCAGCTTAATCAGGTGGCAAGGGCTCATCAGGTAATCTGTATTACCCATCTGCCCCAGATTGCAGCCATGGCGGACTGCCATCATGTAATTGAAAAGGGTGTGGAAGGAGATTCTACCGTGACCCATATCCGCAGGCTGGAGGAGGAAGCTTCCCTAGGGGAGCTGGCCCGGCTTCTGGGAAGTGACGAAAGCTCTGCGGCGGCTTTGGATAACGCCAGAGCAATGCGTCAGGAGGCTTTGAAAGTAAAAGAATAAATTTTCCAATTATAAAAAACGGATGTAGTCCACATACTATTTGCAGTAAATGCGAAAGGGTGTGGGAACATGGAAAATAATAGAGAAGACAGCGTTTTAGAGAAGGCCAGAGCGGAGGGCGTGGTCATTCTGGAATGCTACAAAAGTCATAGAAGAAAGCTACGCATTTACAGATTTTGTTTATGCGTAGCTATTTTTATCAGTCTTGTATCCATCGGATTTTTCGGATACCGGTATTTTTATAATAAGGTGCCGGGAGTGCTGAGGGTAAAGGCAGGGGAAGAGCGGACAACGGTGGATTTTGGCATGTTTGTAACACCAAAAGCACCGACCGCCACGGCCAATGGCTATTCCATGCAGGTAAACCTCCTTGGCTTTTTACCTCTTAAGGAAGTGGATATACAGGTGATTGATGATATGGAACTGATTCCCTGTGGAATTCCGATAGGGCTTTATGTGGAGTTTCAAGGGATTTTAGTTACGCAGGTGGGAGAATTTGCAAGCAGTGAGGGGAAAACAGTCTCTCCTGCCAAAGGAATTTTGCAGGAAGGTGATTATATTTTAGGTGTCAATGGGTACGAAATCGGAGATAAGGAGGATTTTGTAAAAACCATTGGGGAAAGTAATGGTGCAGAGCTTGCATTGACCTTTCGGAGAGGGGAAGAGGTACTGACAAAATCGGTGAAGGCTGTGTTAGATGAGAATGGCCAGTACAAGCTGGGCATCTGGCTTCGGGACAATGCCCAGGGAATCGGTACCATGACCTATATTGACAGCGAAGGGAATTTCGGAGCGCTGGGACATGCTCTTGGGGATATGGATACCAGCACCATTTTGGATGTGGAGGATGGTGCTCTCTTAAAGACAAAGATTATTGATATTCAAAAAGGACAG
>CAZOSU010000018.1:0-17637 GCA_964582515.1 uncultured Acetatifactor sp.
CTGGGTAATCTCCAGCATGGCCCTGCGGATGCGCTGCTCCGTTACCGTATCTACAGAGCTGGTTGCCTCATCCAGAATCAGGATGGGGGCACCTGCCAGCACCGCACGTGCGATGGTGAGAAGCTGCCGCTCTCCCTGACTGAGCTGGGCGCCGCCCTGCTTTAGTATGGTGTCATAGCCTTGCGGAAGCCTGCTGATAAAGCTGTCCGCTCCTGCCAGCTTCGCCGCCTTCTCCACCTGCTCTAAAGGAATATCCTCCCGTCCGTAGCAGATATTGTCCCGGATGCTCATACCAAACAGTGCCGTATCCTGCAGCACCACCCCAAAGGCCCGGCGCAAATCCTCCATCCGATACTCTCTAAGGTCATATCCGTCCAATAAAATGCGCCCCTCATCCACATCATAAAAGCGTGTCAGCAGATTAATAAACGTGGTTTTCCCTGCACCGGTGGAGCCAACCACCGCCACCTTGGTCCCCGCTTTCAGATGTACACTTACATCTCTTAGCACCGGTTTTCCGGGCACATATCCGAAGCTTACATGGTCAAATACCACTTCGCCCCTTGGATGAGGGAGTGCCCTGGCTCCGGGTACGTCCTCCGGCTCTTCCGCCTCGTCCAGAATCTCAAATACTCTTTCCGCTCCAGCCACCGCAGTCTGGAAATTATTATAGATATTGGCAATGTCCACAAAAGGTCTGGCAAACTGCTTGGAATATAGTAAAAAGCTGGAAATCATGCCGATGCCAATCATATCATTGGCTGCCATGATACCGCTGACTACCGCAATCAGCACATAGTTTAAGTTGTTAATTACATTGGTCATGGGCATCAAATATCCCGACCAAATCTGGGCCTTGGTGGCTACCTCACACAGCTGACGGTTGTTTTCCTCAAACTGCCGTATCAGCTTTTCCTCCCTTCCAAAGGCCTTCACCATGGAAAGACCGGACACACTTTCCTCCACCTGTCCGTTCAGTCTTCCCAAGGCTGCCTGCTGGGCTGCAAACAGCTTTCTGGTGTGGCTTGTTACTGTCCTTGTGAGAAGGAAAATCAAACCCACCGCTATAAACGCCACGCAGGTTAATAGAGGACTTAGGCGAAGCATAATCACCAGCACGCCCAGAATCGTAAATCCATAAGTCATCAGCTGGGTCAGCGAATCCGATATGGTGGTACTGATATTGTCCACATCATTGGTCAGGCGGCTCATCAGCTCCCCATGCCTTCTGCTGTCAAAAAAGGATAGGGGTAAATCCTTCATCTTGCAAAATAGCGTCTTACGAATATGCAGAATCACTCTCTGACCGATGGCTGCCATGAAAAACTGCTGCAAAAAGCGCACCAGCCAGTCAGACAGATACAGCGCACAAAGAAATAGCAAAAGCTGAGGAACTACTTCCCCTGCTTCAATGCTGTTTACCACCTCTCCAATGAGGTACGGTGATAAAATCGCGGAACCACTGGCAAATGCGGAAAGAAGCAGAATCCAGCCAAGTCCCTTTCGTTTCCCCTTTGTCAAATCCCACAGACGAAGCAGGGTGCCCTTCATATTCTTAGGCTTAACCACCTGCATGCCCCTGTTTATTCTCCCAAAGCCGCCCGGTGGCGGTGTCATTTCTTTAGCCATTCTGGGCACCTCCTATCTGGGAAGCATAGATTGCCTGATAGGTACTGCACCCATCCAGCAGCTCCTGATGGGTTCCAAACCCTTTTACCTGACCATCCTCCAGACATAAAATTTTGTCCGCGCGCATTACCGTAGAAATCCGCTGACTTATCAGAAGCACCGTCATATCCCCTGCATTCTCCCGAAGTCCCTCCAGCACCGCTGCCTCCGTGGTGGCATCCAGCGCACTGGTACAATCATCCAAAATCAATACCCCCGGCTTTTTGAGCAGCGCTCTGGTCAAAGAAAGACGCTGCTTCTGACCGCCGGACAGATTCACACCACCCTGTCCCAGCATGGTCTCATAGCCCTCGGAAAAGCCCATAACAAAATCATCCGCACAGGCAATCCTTGCCGCCCGGCGAAGCTCCTCCATCGCTGCATCCTCCTGCCCCCAGCGCAGATTCTCTGCAATGGTCCCTGTAAATAAAAGAGCCTTCTGGGGCGCCACACCGATTCTATGGCGAAGAGCCTCCATATCCCATTCCTTCACATCCAGCCCATCCACAAGCACCTGTCCCTCCCCGGCATCGTAAAATCTGGGAACCAGATGAATAAGTGTGGACTTGCCGCATCCGGTAGGGCCGATGATACCGATGGTTTCCCCGGGATGTGCGGTAAAGCTGATATTCTCAATGGCCGGACGGGAGGAACCGGCATAGGAGAAGGTCACATTTTCAAAGCGAACCTCAGATGACATACTTGTCATGTTTTCAACTGCCTTCTGTGCGCCGTTTTCCTGTGCCACCTTCTCCTTAAGCACCTCTTCCACACGCTCCGCAGACGCTAAGGCACGCACTGCCGTGTTCAGGATATTGGAAACCATTCCCAAAGAAAATAACACTTGTGTCATATAATTTACGGATGCCATCAAGCGCCCAATCTGTCCGCTGTCCTGATTCTGGGAAAGCCAGAGAAGCACTACAATCCCTGCATTCACCGTTAAGTTAATCAGTGGCGAGAATACCGCGGATACCCGCATGGCAGAAACGCCCGCTCCTGCAAAGGCTCTTGCCGCATCATCAAACTTTTCTTCCTCCTGAGCCTGCCCGCCAAAGGCCTTCACCACACGAATGGAGGATAGGAACTCTCTGGACACGTTATTCAATTTATCCAGACACTTCTGTAACGCACCGAATTTGGGATAACCAAAATACATATTTGCCCCTATCAGGCAAAAAGAAATACACAGAATCACAATCATCATGGGTATCTGCTGAGGTGTCTGCATAATAATCAGACCGATGGCTCCGATACAGGTAATCGGTGCCTTCAGCATGATTCTCATTGTCCCATTGATAAGATTCTGAATCTGTGTAACATCATTGGTAATGCGCGTAATAATGGATGCAGGTGCCAGCCTGTCGATATTCTCAAAGGACAAATCCAGTACCTTTCTGTAGATATCACTACGCATCTCCATACTGATTTGCTGGGAGGTTCTGGATGCGTAGATATTGCGCATCACTGCGCCCAACGCCCCACATGCCGCAATGAACAGCATGACTGCACCATAGCCCAGAATCTGCCCTACGTCCTTTTGCTGTACTCCATTGTCCACAATATAAGACATGAAGGTGGGCTGTAATAAATCCGCCAGTGTCTCCATTCCCAGAAAGAACAGGGCGGTGAAAAACATTTTCTTATGCCTTCCTATGTAGTGTAAAATTAATTTCATGCTTTTCTAACTCCAAGTCTTCCATATTTCCGGGCGATAACCCACCGTCGCCTGTTTCCCATTCCTTACAATGGGTGTCTTAATCACCTGCTGGTTGGCCAGCAGCTTCTCCTCCCGTTCATCCGCGGAGATGTACTTCACCAGCGCCAGTGCATCCTTATCCTTGCAGTCCTCGTTGATGACCGCATCAATGCCTCCCACTACCTGACACACACTGCGAAGCTCGCCCTTGCTGATTTCCTTCTCGCTCATATCGATAAACTGAAACTTAATGCCCCGCTCCTTGAAGTAACGCTGGGCTTTTTTGGTTTCGTTGCATTTTTTCGTTCCGAATATTTGGATGTTCATGCTATACCCCTTTAAAACAATTCTTTTATATACACATTATCATTATTTTTAGCATTTATACTTTCATCCTTTTTATAACCGCGCTTAACAAAAAATTCTTCCTCTGTATCCGATGTCAATATTGTTTTATGTATTCCTTTTTCTTTAAAATAATCCTCGGTCTTTTTTAGCAAGGATGTACCATACCCTTTCTCCCTATGCTCATTGTCTATCCAAAACTCTCTGATAAATCCCAGTTTTTCTTCAAAAAAAGAATGTGCTAATTGTATAAATTGATACTGAATAAAACCAATTACCTCTCCATCCTGCTCTAAGCAAAGAAGCGCTTCTATTTTTTCTTCGCTATTCATTTCTTCGAATAAACCGTCCCAATCTCTCACATTAATACCGAATTCTTGAAAATACATCTTAAATACTCTCTGAAAACGTTCATTTTTAAAATCAGATATCACAATACAATCCATATTTCTTGACCTCCCTATTCTACGTTTTCAATAAATCTACATCTCGGATAGGAACTGCACCCCAAAAACTTTCGTCCCATATTTTCCCCCTTTTTAGCTACTCGTAAAACTAATTCTGCACCGCACCTTGGGCACTCTTTATTCATCTGCTGATTGGGAGATTGTTCCATTTTGGGTGGGACACTCTCATTTGAAGTGATTTTTTGCTTTTCCTGATTAATTTTAACAATCATATCTTCATATTTTTTTGCATAATCAGATCTTAACGGACGTGCTTTTTCTAAAAAGAAAGTTGCCAATCTCTGCATCTCTTCTAGCATAAGCGGTCTATCCGTTACCTCTTTTTCACTTTCTTTTATAAATGAAATTAATTGATCCGCTCTAATAACTTGGTTCT
Organism: uncultured Acetatifactor sp.; assembly: GCA_964582515.1. Lineage (GTDB taxonomy): Bacteria > Bacillota > Clostridia > Lachnospirales > Lachnospiraceae > Acetatifactor. The sequence continues at coordinate 4,556 of CAZOSU010000018.1, forward strand.
TTATCTCTTTCTTCGCAAACTTGGCATTTACATACGTTTTTGGATTTGCTAATACTACAATTGATTTATATACATTATCAAAAGTCTTCTCAAATATAAACCTTCCTAAAAGCGGTTTTTCTTTCATACGCATCTCTTTTATAATATTTTTATGTCGCTCATTCTGTGTTATAGGTGAATATAATCCTTCTTTAATTCTCTTTCCATTGATTTCATATGTCCGAATGAAATTACCACCATTATCAATCTCTATATTTCCAATCAAATTCTTACACTCTAATATATATATTCTCTTTCGAGTTATAATTAAATAATCAATTTGAGATTGCAAGTCATTACATTCAAAATACAAATCATGCAAAATCAACATGTCAATTCCACTATTCTTCAATTCATATGCAATATTTTTTTCACCCTGCAATCCATAATTAGCCAGTTTAATTTGTGTTTCTATTTCCTTTTTTAATTGTCCTTCTGCCTGCTCTGCTAACTCTGTCATTTTCTTAACAAACATTTCTGCATCACTGTCTTCTTTTAAAAAGACAGGACCAATTTTCTTTTGAAAGAAATCCATTCTAATTTCCTCTTTTCTTCTTAGATATGTGCTATACCCCCAACTCTTTCACCCACGCTGCCAAGGATTCCACCGTCTGCTTACCATTTAACAGCTTACCCTCCACAAGCTCTGTAGAAGCGTCTACGCTGACCCTTAGCTCTGCCAGCGTATTTCCAAAACCACTGCCGCCGGAAGTAGCAAAGAGAATTATTTTCTTGCCACTGAAATCGTAGGTCTCCAAGAATGTGTTAATAATCGTCGGTGCTACATACCACCAAATAGGAAAACCCACAAAAACCACATCATAATGCTCTACACCTGCTTTTTCTTCTGCTATGGCAGGACGAAAGCTCTTATCCTGCATCTCCACAGAGCTTCTGGATTTTTTGTCCATCCAGTTTAAATCCGCCTTTGTGTAGGGTACCTGTGGTTTGATTTCAAAAAGGTCTGCTTCTGCCGCCTGCGCTAAAAGCTCTGCCACGTCTTTTGTTACTCCACTTGCGCTGAAATAGGTTACTAGTTTTTTGCTCATATTTTGCCTCCATGATGAAATAAATTACTATAAATATAACATATTTCCGGCATAGAGACGAGACTTACTTAGCATAAACGGTAGACAATATTGTCTTCCTCCACTTGCCCTTCACTCACATATTGTAATAACTTCTGAAATTATTTAAATATTCTTGTACGAATAAAAAGGACACATACCGCTATGATATGTATCCTTTCTTATCTTTCCGTAACTCCCACATTCTATAAATATTATGGTATATTATTCTTGTGTATATTTTTAAATCCTATTCTTTATATGCACCTTATCCAGTGCCAGTCCAAATACCACAAAAAGCACTGCACTACCCACCGACTGCACCAGATTCTGGGACATGGACACCCAGAATACCGCCGGGTTTTCAAACAGGATGTACTCCGCCAGAAAATAGCCCACTCCGGTGAAGAGATATCCAATCACTGCTGCAAGCACATTGCGGGGTACCACGATTTTGGTTGCCTTGCTGGTAAATGGCAAGACCATGAGCATCTTAATGATAATGGTTGCCGGTGCCCACATTGGCGCCGTCATAAGGTCTGCCAAACCGCCGCCGATGGCTGCCGCTGCCAGGGCATAGGGTCTGGGAAGCAGGGCTGCTGCCAGATAAATCAGGGTATCACCAAAGTGTATGTACGCTCCATTTGCTCCCATGGGAATATGGCAAATGTACGCGGTCATCAATGTGATGAGTGCTGCCATAATGCCGGTTGCAGTCAAATTTTTAACCTTTTTATCCATTGTCTCATATCCTCCTACAGCAGCTTATACAAGTATTTTTCAAAATTCACGCCATGTACTGTAGGGATATTTTCCATGGTAGCTTCCTCGATGGCCTCCTGCAAAAAGTCCGTAGCCTTTTTCACAGCCTCTTCCACACAAAGCCCCTTTACCAATGAGCCACAGATGACGGAGGCAAATAAATCTCCCGTTCCGGAAAAGCCTTTGCCTGTATAAGGGTTTTCCACATGTACACATTCCTCTGCTGATACCGCCAGATTTCCCACATATTCTGCTTCATCCCGGCTACGGATAATACCGGTCACTACCACAGTCTGAGACTTTTCTGCCTTCCCCAAGAGAACCCTGCAAAGTCCTGCAATCCTCTCTATATAATCTGCATCCTGCCGGTGGGTAATCATTTCCTGATAGCTTACATCCGCCAAAAGGCAAAGCTCCATCAGGTTAGGAGTAATCACGTCCGCCCTTCTTGTCAGCATCTTCATCCCCTGCAAGAAGTCTTCCGAAAACATATCATAGGTCATCCCCCTATCCCCCATCACCGGGTCCGCCAGGTAAAAGGTATTCTCTTCTTCAAAGGCATCCAGAAAGTGCTCCAGCTTCTCCATCTGCTCCACAGAAGCCAGAAAACCGGAGTAGATACCGTCAAACCGGGCATCCATCCTTTTCCACAGCTCTGTGAACTTATCCATCTTGTCGGTCAAATCATCACAATAATACCTGCCTAACTCTGTTTGCGCCGTTAATACCGCTCCAGGCAACGGGCACGCCTGTATCCCCATCACGGAAATAACAGGAATCGCCGCTGTAAGAGAGCATTTTCCAAAACCGGACAAATCGTTTATCAACGCTATCTTCTTCATATACATTCTCCTGCATTTCTTTTGCAATGCATATAATGTATATCATATGTGGCCTTGTGAAAATATCCAGTTTTGATTATTTTAACCATGCCAGTTCATGTTATAACACCATAATAAGTGTACCAATGGTAATCAGAATGCTTCCAATCAGCGATTTGGCAGTGAACTTCTCATGCAGAAAAACAAAAGCCAGCACCAATGTAATCACCACACTCAGCTTGTCAATAGGCACCACCTTGGAAGCCTCCCCCAGCTGCAGTGCTTTGTAATAACAAAGCCAGGAAGCTCCCGTGGCAAGCCCTGACAAAATCAAAAATAACCAGCTACGCTTGCTGATATCCACAATTCCACCCTGTGTGTTGGTAAGCAGCACCATTCCCCAAGCCATGGCCACTACCACCAGCGTACGTATCGCCGTAGCCAGATTGGAATTCACACCTTCAATCCCCACCTTGGCCAGAATCGACGTCAGCGCTGCAAAAACCGCCGACATAATCGCAAATAAAAACCACATAATTAGAAGCCTCCTTATATTTTGTCTATGGTAACTTCGCTGAGAACTGTGTCCGGGCTGCCGGGGTGGGGGATGGGTGGTAGTTTTTTTTGAATGCGGAGATATTTAGAATTTCTTAGGTTTCTGCTCCAAAATCAGGGACAAGTGGACAAGGATGTCCACTTGAGGAGGCACTGCGCATGGACGCGCATTGCCTCCGGCCCGTGGCCTTTCGGAAACCTTCCGCAGAAATCTTAGAAATTCTTAATATTGTAGCCCTGATAAAAAATCTACCACCCATCCCCCACCCCGGCAGCCCGGACACTGTTCCCTCCACACAGCATCAAAGCAGGTGAGAGCAATCCCACCTGCTGATATTTCCCGCGTTATTTTGATTCCTACTGAAGCAAAGCTGCCTCTAAATCCGCAAGCATGGTATCAAGTGCCTGAACACCACCGGTTGAAGTATACCATACGTTTGCGTGCTGGATAAAGTATACGATGTTGCCATTCTTATATACGTCAAGTTCCTTGATTAAATCGTTTTCAATAACCTCCTGTGCACCAAGCACACCATCCTCACTGCTTACTGCAGAGCTTCTGTCCAGCACAAACATGTACTCCGGATTTAAGTTAATGATGGTCTCCCAGGATGCATCATCACCGTGTGCAGGCTTATCCACCTCACCTACGGTATCACCAAGGTTAACACCACCCATTTCATTTCCGATGATAGATAACTGGCTGTCAGTACCAAGGATGCTCATAGCATTGTTGTTGTACATACCAAGCAGAACATTCTTGCCTTCTACTACAGGCTTCAGAGCGTCTACTCTTGCCTGGAAGCCATCCATCATAGCCTCCACCTCTGCTTCTTTACCAAAGATAGAAGCAATGGTCTTCGCATTGTCTGCGGTACTCTGCACTACACCCTTCTCGTAATCTACTGCAAGATATACAACAGGTGCAATCTGGGAAAGGTTTTCATACTCTGCACTAAGACGTCCGCCGATAAAGATGATATCCGGCTCACAGATAGCAAGCTGCTCCATATCCGCAGTCTTTACAGAACCAAGGTTTAAAATCCTACCCTCAGAATCGTCCGGATTGTAGTCGGTAAGGTATTCGATGGTAACCTTTGCACTACCTACAACTCTGTCACCTAAGTCAAGTGCATCTACAATATCAAGTGCTGCCATATCTAAAATTGCAATTCTCTCAGGGTCATAAGGAACCTGAAGGTCTGCCACTTCCTTGTTGGCATTCAGCGCCTGAATGGTAATGGTTTCCGGCTTGGGGGTCTCTACAGGTGCTTCTGTAGCTTCTGCCACTTCACTCTCCTGTACTACTTCCTCTGCGGCCGGTACAGATTCATCTGCAATATTTGTGCTATTGTCAGCACCGCCACAACCTACGGTAGCCAGTGCCAGCATACCTGCAAGTAAAAGTCCTATAAATTTCTTCATGTTTTTGTCTCCTCCTATTTTTGCATAATCGCGGGTTAATAGTATATAGTCAGCGGTTTGCCGCCTATATTCATAATTTCAAAATCTACCTTGTAGATTTCTGACAAGGTTTCCTTGGTAATCACCTCTTCTACCGGTCCGAATTTTGCAATCCGCCCATCCTTAAATGCACAGATATAATCCGAGTAGAAGGCTGCATAATTGATTTCATGCAGAACCAGTATTACCGTTTTGCCCAGCTCATCACACAATCTCCGGGCGATACGCATCAGATTGGTAGCATGGTAGATATCCAGGTTGTTGGTAGGCTCATCCAGAAGAACATACTCCGTATCCTGGGCAATGACCATGGCGATATAGGCTCTCTGCCTCTGACCGCCGGAAAGCTCATCAATATACTGGTCTTCAAAATCCTGCAATTCCATATATTCAATGGCTTTATCCACCATCTGATTGTCTTCAGGGGTAAGTCTGCTGCCGGAATAGGGAAAACGCCCGAAGGCTACCAGCTCCCGCACCGTCAGCTTCATCTGCACATTATTGTGCTGTGTCAATATTGCCAGATGCTTGGCCAGCTCTTTACTTTTCCACTTGGATAAGTCCTGGCCTTCAAATTGAATCACACCGGCATCCTTGGCGATAAGTCTGGAAATCATGCCCATGACCGTGGATTTCCCGGCACCGTTAGGGCCAATCAGGGATAGAACCTTTCCCTTTGGCACCTCAAAGCTGACTTCCTTTACTACAGTTTTTGAGCCATAGCTCTTTATCAAATCAACAACATTCATTGCCAGCTAATACGCTCCTTTCTTAAAAAGCAGCAGGTAGAGGAAGTATACTCCTCCTGCAATGGTCACAAAGGTACTCACCGGTACTGTAAAATGAAACAGATGCTGCGAAATCATTTGTCCCCCAATCAGTGCAAGCATGCCCATCAGCGACGCCCCCACCATTAGGTAAGAATGCTTATATGTCTTGAAAATCTGCCGTGACATATTGGCAACAATCAGTCCCAGGAAGGAAACAGGACCGATGGTTGCCGTGGCTATTGCCATGCAGAGTACTACTCCAAACAATAGCTTCCGAATCGCATTGTCGTAATCTACACCTAAATTAATTGCCTGATTTCTGCCCATGGTAATTACATCCAGAAGTCCCAGCTCCTTTCGAAGCATAAAGGCCAAGGCAAAAAGCATAATGATGGCAAAGAGAATGATTTCTCCATTTACGTTATTGAAATCTGCCACCAGCTTACCAAGCAGTGCATCATACTCATTGGGATCCATCACCCGAATCATGGCGGACTGTACGCTTCCGAACAAGGAAGACAATACCGTTCCGATGAGCATAATATACAAAACGTTGTGTCCGGTTTTCTTGAATAAATACCAGTAAATCAGCGTTCCCACCACTCCCATGGTCAAAAGGTCCACTGCAAAGGCAAGGTTTGCATTTAAAAACAGGGTACTTCCGGTACCTAAAACATATACCGCTGCGGTATGCAGAAAGGAATAAATGGAGTTCATTCCCAAAAGCGCCGGGGTCACAATACGATTATTTACAATGGACTGAAAGATTAATGTTGCCACACCAATGGAGATGCAGGCAATCACCATACACACTAAGGTGGGCAAGCGCAGTCCAAGGATAAACCGAAACAACGCGGGCTTCTCCGGGTGAGCATTTGTCAGCAGATAAAAGGCTATCGCCACAAAAACCAGCACTGCCAGAATCGATAGCCTGATTGCATTTTTCCGATGCATTTTCGCTCTATTCACAGGCCGCCACCCCCTTCTTTACCCTTTTTTTACCCAGGCGGATAGCTTTCTTACCATTCTTTAATTTGTAAAACAGCATGATGATAAAGATAATACTTCCGATAATTCCTACCACCAGTTCGATAGGAATCTCATAGGGCTTAATCACGCTACGGGCAACCATATCGCATATCAGTACAAAGAGGGCACCAAAAAGCGCCGTATCTATCAGCGTCCCCCGGATTTTATCCCCCTTAAACAAGGTCACCAGATTGGGGACAATTAGGCCGATGTAAGAAATCTGCCCCACAATCACGATGACACTGGCGGTGATTACTGCCGAAATGGAAAGTCCCATAATCAGTATCAGATTATAATTTACACCTAAGTTTTTGGAAAAATCCTGGCCCATGCCCACGATATTAAAGTGGTTAGCATAAATAAAGGCAAGGATTATCAGCGGTGCCACCAGATACACCAGCTCGTAATTCCCCTTCAAAATCAGTGCAAAGGAGCCGGAAAAGTAAGTAGAGAGCTGCTGTGTTACCTCTGCCTGATATGCAAGAAAATTGGTAATGCCTCCAATAATGTTACCAAACATAATACCCACAAGTGGTACTAAAACCGTATCCTTCACCTTGATTCTCTGCACAAAAAATACGAAAAGCAATGTACCCATCACCGAGAAAATAAAGGCAAAAATGGTTCTTGCCCCCAGCCCCATGGTGGGAAGGAATACCATGGAAAGCACAATTCCCAGCTGGGCTGACTGAATCGTGGCTCCGGTGGTAGGTGAAACAAATTTATTCATACAGAGCTGCTGCATGATTAGTCCCGCAACACTCATACCCATCCCGGTACACAAAATAGCCAACAATCGGGGTATTCTTCCCAGTACAAATATTTTCACCTCCATTCCTTCTCTGCCGGACAGCAGCGTAGAAATATCGATGTCAATCGCACCAATAAACAAAGAAGCCCATGATAAAATGATGAGAAGTGTGGCTAATAATAAAGTGCCGAACCAACTCTTTTTGCATAATTGTTTTATCATTCCGAGAAGTTATACCTTTCTACATAATGTTAGCTTTTTCTAACCTATTTCCAAAATAAAAATCAGCTCGAAAACTGATTTATTATCCCCATCTGTTCGCCAACGCTAACTACAGTATCACAAAGCTACCCAGCTTGCAACTGCCCATTTTTCCCAGTTCGTTTTTTCGTTCAAAAAAAAACCTCCGGCAGTTATCTACCGGAGGCCATCCATATTGTCCCTATGCTAAGAGCTGCAGTATAATCTGAAGAATCATAAGTCCGCAGAACAGAAGCATTCCCACATTTAAGAATACGGTGGAGAAGCGCTTTCCCTTTGGCAGCTCCTCTTCGGTGTGGCTTAAGACAAATTTCTTTCTCTTAACGATTAAGAGTACTACACCAATAATTACCAGCACAATCAAAACCAGTACATATACAAGGTAAAGCAGTACACCCCCAATATTTGCCATCACCAGATTGGTAAGCTCCTCCGGAGCTATGGTTTCCATAGCTGTTGCCAGCTCTAAGAAGCCACTCTTTTCCAGAACAAACATTGCAACAATGGAAGAAATAAAGTTATTCAGCATGTGGAGCAGAATGGTATGTACCACATTTCTGGTTCTGGCATAAATAAATCCGTAGAAGCAGCCCATGATAAAGGTATATGCAAACTGATTTAAGTTAGCATGGAAGAGACCAAACACAACACCGGAGAGGACAACGGCAAGTCCCTCACCGTACTTGGACGCTCTGTCAATTAACAGCTTACGGAATACGAATTCCTCTACAATAGGAGCAAGAACCACCATAAACACAAAGGTAGTCAGCGTATTCAGCTGCGTAGTTACATTCAGAATGACATTATCCACCTGACTCTGCTTAAACACGCTGATGATGCTGGTAACTACACTACCTAAAATGTTGCTGATATAAACAAGAGCGTAGCTCATGATAAATGCCACAATCCACTGGCCTACCGTCATTTTCTTCTTTTCTATGGCTCCCTCTGCCACAGGCACTCTTTTGATAAGTGCAATCATAATGGGATAACCAATCAGATACATGGGCAGCATATAGGACATGGTAGCGATATTACCGTCTGCCATATACATGGGCGCTACAGCGTTACCGATGCCGATACCCACCAGCTGCACAACATAAATTATAATTGCCCCTAAAAAATACATTAACCCTAATTTTGAAAAATACTTCTTTTCCATACTTTCACCTTTAACCCTTCTTTTGTTTATTTTGATTGTTTTTTCTTCTTACGCCACTCTCCCAGTGCTACCACCAGGAATGCGATTATGCCCAGCTTAATCCCCTGCTGCCAGATATTACCGATATCCACCTTAAAAATTCATTCCAGAATTTGCAAAGTAAGTGTGGTTGTTCATATGAGCAGAAGCAGTATTACCACGCATGCATAAAGCTTTTGAATAATCCCCTTCATTTATACTCCCCTCTTTCTTTTTATAATCCAATGCCGACCACAAAACTACCGGCAATGAAACCAACCAGAAATGCTACAATCATCAGTACCAGAAATGCCCCACTGATTAGAAGAAGTCTCTGGGTCCAGCCCATGGACTCGTTGTGTCCCGGATTTAAGTATACCGGTTCCTCTCCTGCTTTCAGAAGGCGTTTGTACACGATAGTATCTCCTTCAACGATGGTTACCAGCTCAAAGCCCTTGCTCTGCGCCTCTGCCATGCTCTGCTCATACCATTTCAGTCTTCTGTCGCTCCAGTCCTTTTCCTCATTCTTAAATTTCTCACCCTGGGATTTCATTCTGCTTTTCAGTGCCTTCAGGGTATCAATTTCATACTGATATTTTTGTGCAGTCTCCTCAAACAGATAGGTTTCCTTATCATACTGGGTAAGCATCAGCCCCTTATCTGCCTTATCCTGTAAGTAAGAAAGCAGCTCTGCAGTCTTTTTGAACTTCTTCTGCTCGCCGAAACGCTTTCTATACTCCCACTCTTCACGGCTTAGGCAAAGCTCATCATACCAACCCTTGGACAGCTTCAGCGCATACACACAATATGCAGTTTCTATCAGCATAAAAACTATATAAACCCTTGCCAGTCCGGTAAAGCTCTTTCCCAAGATACTGATAATTGCAAAATAGAACAGAAAGCAGATAGTAAATGCTAACATGGATTTTAGCTTTGAAAATATCATATTCTGTCCTAATTCATCACGGAACTTTTCTGCTCTGGCTCTACGCATCTCTTCATCATCGTAGAACTCATCACTTTCATCCCCGGCCTTATCCTTCACAAAGTAGTAATTCATGGCCTCATCATGGGTGATGACCTGCCAGCCTGCCTGCTTGGCAATATCCAGTGCGTTCTTTCTGGCGAAAATCTTCTCCTTAGTGGGCTTTCCCTGTACGGAAAATTTCTCAATCTCATACACCTTTTCCGCCGGCTGGATTTCCTCAAACTCATAGCGTATACCTAAGGTCATATCCTTTAACAGCCAGCCCTGTCTGGCCATCTCCTCCAGCCAGTCGCGCTCCTTTAATATACTTGAAAAAAACTTCCATTTCTTCATAATGTTATCCCCTCAAAATTTTGTCACCGTTTTCACATTGCTTCTCTAATCGCTCCTGCTCCATATAAAGCAGCTCTTTACCATCCTCTGTAATCTGGTAGGTCTTTTTACCGTCTACCTCACTGACCACGGTAATCATCTTATCATCCACCAATCGCCCCAGCATGGTGTACAGCGTCCCTGTGCCCATTTTGACTCTTTCCTCTGTCAGCTCTCTGACAAACTTCATGATGCCATATCCATGGTTGGGCTCCAATAGCGCCAGTAGTGTATAAAATATGGTCTCTGTCATAGGACAATATTTTTTTTGCAGCTTATCCTCCATTCCTCTCCTCCTTTACACTTATACTCCCCTTGTTGGGGATGTTCGAGAGGGTTGCCCCGGAAGAAGGATATGTCTTATTTAGACACACTCTCGAACATCTCTGCCTCCTCTTGACATGTCGACCTTAAACATGTTTTCTCGCGACATGTCGAGCCTCGATATATCTTATATTGACATATTATATCCGGGTTTCAAAATTGTCAACACCTTTTTTAAAAGAATTGAACTAAAGAAAGCTTGACCGAATCCGTGGGCTGTGCCGGGACCGGAGAGGAGGATGGGTGGTAGATACTTTTGAATGCGGAGATATTTAGAATTTCTTAGGTTTCTGCTCTAAAATCAGGGACAAGTGGACAAGGATGTCCACTTTAGGAGGCACTGCGCATGGACGCGCATTGCCTCCGGCCCGTAGCTTTCCAAAAACTTTCGGCAGAAGCCTTAGAAATTCTTAATATCGCAGCCCTGATAAAGTATCTACCACCCATCCTCCTCTCCGGTCCCGGCACAGCCCACGGATTCGGTCAAGCGTCTCATACATAAAGAACCCTGTCACACTTCACATGCAACAGGGTCTGTCATTTATAGGTTATACGGTTATTTTTCTTGCCTCGTGTTCCTTAGCAACCTCCTCCGGGGTTTTCTCCCGAAGTCTTGCAGCACCGCGGTTTTCTTTGGTGGGAATCAGGTTTCCTGATGCAAAGTGCTCTTTCGCTGCCTTGATGGCCTCAGCATATTGGGGAAGCCACTGCTCCTGAGCCACCAGCATCTCATCCACCATCTGCCAGATTTCCGGCGGATTACATACTGCTCCGGTAAGAGGGTCCATCAGTGCCGCCTGCTTTAAGAGATTCACATCCCCATGCACTGCGGCCTCCACAGCCAGCTTCTGTACCCAGATGGACTGGGAGCACACTGCCGCACAGCCGAGGGGCAAGTCACCCACTTTGGGTACACTGATACCATTTCCGTCCACATAACAGGGCACTTCTACTACGGATTCTGCGGGCAAATTGGTAATACAGCCCTCGTTCATCACATTAAAATGTCCTCTGTAGGGTCTGCCTGTTTCCAGAGCTTCAATGATGTAGGAGCAATGCTCATTTCCACGCTCCGAGCCATCCATTTTCTTGGGCGGCTCCTGCAAAATCTTGGGATAATCCGTCTCAAACCAGTTTCTCTCTTCTCTGGTTACCCGCAGATATCCGCCGGTTTCACCATTTATCCAACAGCCTAAGTGAATCCAGTCCTTGATTTCCTCCGGGCGCTTTCTATACCATGCCACATACTCGGACAGATGACCGTTGGACTCTGTGGAGTAATAACCAAAGCGTTTCAATATATCGATACGCACCTTCTCCTCTTCACGGAACTTCTCGTGGGCCTCAAAGCCGGGCAGAAGCTTGGGCAGCATATCCTCACCCTTGTGCTTGATAGAGATATACCAGGTCTGGTGATTAATTCCGGCGCAGATGACATCCAGCTCCTCTCTGGGCACACCCAGCACCTCTGCAATCTGCATCTCCCCGTGAATTTCACCGTGGCATAAGCCGATGGTCTTTACCCCGCCATACTTATTGCAGGCCCAGGTGGCCATGGCATTGGGATTGGAATAATTGAGCATGATGGCTCCCGGCTCTGCAACCTCCCGGATATCCTTACAGAAATTCAGCATTTCTGCGATGACACGCTGACCATACATAATACCGCCGATGCACAGAGTATCGCCCACGCACTGGTCCACACCATACTTTAAGGGAATCTCAATATCCGTCTCGAAGCCTTCCAGACCACCGATTCGCACACAGTTTACAATATATCTGGCACCCTGAAATGCCTCTCTTCTGTCGGTGGTGGCGTGAATCCTGATGGGAATATTATTGGCATCCAAATCGCCCTGGCAAAGGGCTCTGGTCTTTTCCAGATTGTCCGGATTGATGTCCGTAAAGGCCACTTCAATATTATGAAACTCCGGCACGGACATAATATCCGTAAAAAGTGTTCTGGCAAATACAAGACTCCCTGCACCGATAAATGCTATTTTAAAGCTCATATAATCTGCTCCTTTCCGGTAAAAAGAGCCGGACTTAACAAGCATTAATTCCGGCTCTTTAACATTTGACTCAGTTAATTACTGATTTGTCTCGCTATTCATATAAAGCGGCCATCCGGTGGTCTGTCCCATAGCGGTCACAGTGGTTCCCACTCGTCCCTTATTCTCCAGCCATGAAATTGCAACTACCCCAAGATAAGTGTCGTAGCCGTCCACAACCACCTTAATGTAGCTGTCGCCATACATATTCCAGGTACCGGTAGCATCGCCGCTGATGGTACCGTCTGCATTTAAGGTTACATAGATACCTTCGCTGGTCACATAAGGGTCACCTGCAAGTACCATCTGGAACTGTCCGTTCTCTGCAAATGCAAGGAATTCTTCCTGGGTCACGGTACGGTCCACTTCGCCCGCATAACGGTTTGCATTGATAACGATGTCACCTACCGAGTTAAGATAGTACTGATGTGCCTGCATCATAAATTTGCTACTGGATGCCGCCAAAGGATATCCATTATCACAAGCAGCCACCTTGTCCGACTGATAAGCCAGAGTTCTGGTCATCAGCTGTGCGATATTAACACCATCGCTGGTGGTATATAAGTCACCATGTCCCGGTGCATGAATGTCAAAGTCATAATCCGCCCACTTGAAGGAAGACATGGCGATATATTCGGTACTTCCCTC
>CAZOSU010000019.1:0-17089 GCA_964582515.1 uncultured Acetatifactor sp.
TATATACTGTAGCTATGGAGGAATATGTGTATGAAACAGGCCAAAATCAGACAGCTGGATGCCTCGGATGAGCGTCAATATCTGCTGAATGACAGCTATGAGGTATATGAGAAGGTAGGTGCGCCCATCGGTGCAGCTGCATTTCATTATCACAGCTTTTATGAAATTATTTACGTTTTGGAGGGAGAATATTCCTCCATGGTAGAAAATCATGTGTACAATCTGAAAAAAGGCGATTTTTTGCTGATTGATTCCAATATCATGCATAAATACAACTATGTGGAGGCAAAGCATGAGAATTCCAAGCGTATCATTTTATGGGTGGCAAAGGAGATGCTGGATAAGCTGTCGGATGGAAGCCTTGACTTGACGGGCTGCTTTCGGCACGCCCATGCTACCAGCTGCGCCTTTCATTTTCCCATTTACTATGAGGAAATGCTGCGTGGATTCCTCATTAAGCTGGCCATGGATGAGATACCGGATGTACCAAAGAAGGGGGCAAAGGAGGTGCTGGACAGAGCCTTTCTGACGCAGTTTTTCGTGTATCTGAATATGCTCTGTGGTAAGAAGGAATATCTGTTTTCCGAGGAGGAGTCCATTTCCGACCCGCTGGTGGAGCGTATCAGTAGCTACATTGATGAGCATATAAAGGAGAATATATCTGTAGAGGAGCTGGCAGAATGTGCCCATATGAGTAAGTATCATTTTCTGCGCAAATTCAAGGAATTGACAGGGGTAACTGCCCACACCTTTGTGAACAATAAGAGGCTGATTAAAGCCGCAGAGGAGCTGAAGAAGGGATATAGTATTGCCCAGGTAAGCGAAGCGGCAGGATTTTCGGATTATTCCTCATTTCTAAGGAATTTCAAAAAGACCTTCGGCGTTTCCCCGGGCAAGTATAAGGATTTCTATTAACGCTTTAAGCTGGTGGTACGAAGCCTTGGAAGGTTCCATTTAAAGGTCATGGCCATGAGGCGGATAATCAATACTATCAGAGCTCCGGTGAACATGGACAGAATCTCTCCAATGGGCCAGAGAAGGGCGCAAACCATGGCTCCCAGGATGGAGGCGCAGGCATAAACATGGCGGACCAAAATATAAGGCTTTTGGACGGCAAGCATATCACGGATGACACCGCCGCCTACACCGGTAATCACCCCCAGAAACACAACGAGGAAGAGATTGTCACCATACATGGTGTTCATTCCCGCGCTGACACCTACAACAGTGAAGATACCCAGACCGATGGCATCTAAAATCAGCATGATGCGTTCATAGGTAATCATGAATTTATGCTCCAGAAGGCTTCCGTTGAAATAAAAGGCGATAAACAGCACGTTACAGGTAATCATGGCTACGATGGCATACACGGGCTTTTGAAAGGTAACCGGAGGTGTGTTGCCGATGATTAGGTCCCGGATGATGCCGCCACCTACGGAGGTGATGACTGCCAGTACATTTACGCCGAAGATATCCATGTCCTGCTTGAAGGCAGTCAGGGCTCCGGAGGAGGCAAAGGCGATGGTTCCGATAATCTCCATAATAAAAATGATTATGTCGTTATATTGCAAAAATACATTCATAGTAAATACTTCCGTTTCTGATACTTTCTGACAGTATAACAGGGAATGAGGCAATTGTAAATGTGAGATAATATTTGGGAAAATGTGGGATTCTATTGCGTTAATTCGCAAAATAGAATAAACTGTAGAAAAGATTCTTTTGTGAGGGATAAATTGCATGAACAAAGACAGGATTAAACGATTTGATTTTGCCAAAAAACCACACAAGCCCAGCTTTCTATTTCATGTGGCGCGTAAGATTATCAGCGAGCCTGATTTAAAGAAGCGAGGCTTTGTTCTCGAAAGGAAGAATATGGAGGGGCTGGAGGGGCCGTATCTGATGCTTCTGACCCATTCCTCCATGGTGGATTTTAATGTGATGGCAGTTGCTGCAGCACCGGGAACGGCCAACAATGTCATGACTTTGGAGGGCTTTAATACATACACGGAGGTACTGATGCGTTCTCTGGGTGTTTTGGGAACCAGAAAGTTTATATCCGATTTATACTTAATAAAAAATATTAAATATTGCATGGAAAAGCTGGGGAATAATTTTGCTCTTTTCCCGGAAGCACGGTATTCCTTGGACGGCTGCACCTCCTATATACCCGAGTCCGTAGGCAAAATGATACATTTGCTAAAAGTCCCGGTTGTGGTAATCTGTATACATGGTAATTTTGTAACCTGTCCCCAGTGGAACAAGAAAAATAAGAAGACTTACGTGGAAGCGGAGATGGTGAAGCTTCTGGATAAGGAAGAGTCAGCCAGACTTTCACCTGCAGAGATTAATCAGCGTATCAGGGAAAAGTTCAGATATGATGATTATAAATGGCAATTGGAGAATAAAATAAAGATTGACCATCCCGGACGTGCAGATGGTCTGCACAGTCTTCTTTATAAATGCCCGGCTTGCCTTGCCGAGTCTGAGACGGATTCTAAGGGAGATAAGCTGTGGTGTAAATGCTGCAAAAAGAGCTGGCGTATGGACGAGTACGGTCAGCTTCATGCGGAAAGCGGAGAGACGGAGTTTTCCCATATTCCCGACTGGAGTAACTGGGAGAGAGAATGTGTCCGTAAGGAGATAGAGGACGGTACCTATTATTTTGAGGATACGGTTCGGGTGGAGACATTACCCAATTCCCGTAGGTTTTACAAGCAGGGAATGGGAACTCTGATTCAGACCCCCACGGAGACCAAGATTATCTGCAATTATTACGGAGAAGAGTATACGCTGGTAAGAAGCGCGCGGAATCTGGAGAGTATGCACATTGAATACGATTATCTGGGAAGAGGTGATTGTGTGGATATTTCCATTCCCGATGACAGCTTCTGGTGCTACCTTAGTAAGAGAGATGCTGTCACCAAGATTTCCTTTGCGACAGAGGAGATGCACAAAAAGGCGATGGAGAAATAATGACTATGATTGACAGGAATTTTTCCTTTGGTGTTCACAACCGCAAGAGCTTTCTGGAATTTGTGGAAAAGATTGCGGCGGATAAGACGAAAAAGTACTGCATTCTGGCAGTTGATATTGAGTATTTTAAGTTTTTTAATAAATGGTTCGGTATGTCTGCAGGAGATGAGTATCTGCAGGAGCTGGCTGATTATCTGACTGCCATGGAGCTTGCCCATAACGGATATGCAGCATACTTTGGCGGAGACAATTTTGCACTTTGTGCACCTTATGATATGGAGCTTATCCATAGTATTTCAGAGCATCTAAATGGGATTGCGCTGGCGAAGGCGGATTCTGTGGCTTTTTTGCCGGCGATTGGTGTGTATGTGATTGAGGGGAACGATATCCCTGCCATCACCATGTATGATAATGCCATTGAAGCAACCTTCTATGTGTATGGTAATTATGAAAAACGTGTCATGGTCTATGATACGGGTATGACCTGCAAGGTGGAGGAGGAGTTACAGATAATCTCTAAGGTAAAGGAGGGCTTAAGGCTTCATCAGTTTACCTTTTATTTGCAGCCTAAGTGTCGTATTTCCACGGGAAAGGTGGTAGGTGCGGAGGCGCTGGTGCGCTGGATGCATCCCGGCAGGGGGCTGGTATCCCCTTCCGCGTTTATTCCCATTTTGGAGAAGAACGGACTGATTGGGCAGGTGGATCGTTATATCTGGGAAGAGGTGTGTAAGACAATCCGCGGCTGGTTGGATAGGGGAATCACGCCGGTACCCATTTCCATCAATATATCCCGCATGGATATTCTTTCCATGGATGTGCCGAGAATCCTCAATGGTTTGCTTGGTAAATACGATTTGGATAAGAAATATCTGAAGGTGGAGATTACGGAGAGTGTCTACACCGAGCAGGTGGAGAGAATCATTGCAACCATTGACAGGCTTCATGAAGAGGGCTACACAGTTCTGATGGATGATTTTGGCAGCGGATATTCTTCCTTGAATATGCTCCGAAACGCTGTGGTGGATGTGCTGAAGCTGGATATGAAATTTCTTAATATGTCGGAGCAGGATTCCAAAAAGGGTATCGGTATTTTGGAGTCGGTAGTAAATATGTCCAGTACTATGGAGGTGCCGGTGGTAGTAGAGGGGGTGGAAAACCCTACCCAGGAGGACTATTTAAAGGCCATGGGTGTGCGTTATGCGCAGGGCTACTATTACTATAAGCCTATGACCAGGGAGGACTTTGAGAAGCTTCTGACGGATGAAGCAAGAGTGGATTATCGGGGTATCCGCAATCGCCATGTAGAGCAGCTGAGAGTAAATGAGTTGGCCAATCCGGAGCTTTTTAATGATACGCTGGTGAATAATATTCTGGGTCCCATCGCTTTTTATGAGGTGTACGGAAAGGAAATCCGCATCACCAGAGTCAATGAGCTGTATTATGAAATGGCAGGTGCCGGTGGGGAGCTTACCAAGGAGTGTAAGAGACGCTTCTGGGACAATGTGCCGGAAAGTGACGCAGAAAGGGTGATGGACACTTTTGAGGCGGCTGCAAAGAATACCGCCAGGGGAGCCCGCTATGAGGGCGAATTTATCAGAGCTGACGGCAGCAGGCTGTGGACCCACTTAAAGCTCTTTTTCCTGAAGGAGCAGGCAGGACACAAGCTGTATCTGGCGGTGTTTACGGACTATTATGATATCGGGGATAAGGGAACGAAGACTTATATGTAATAAAAAAGGAGTGATTCCATATTAGCGGCTTTGGATGAGGCAGAGCGATTAAATATTATTTAAATGGATTTTCGAAAGGGGCATCATCCTAATCAGGTTGGTGTTCCTTTTATATTGTGGGTCGCTGCATGCAAGTGCAACGACCCCTTTATGGTTTATTGCCCCGGTTCTGCAATACGGGTGACGCCTACGTAGATATCGGAAATCTCGTACCATGTAGAGTAATCCGTGACACCGGTTTCCGGCAGGTCGAAGATGCCCTGGAAGGTACGTACGGCTTCCGCAGTGGCATTACCGTAGATTCCGTCCACCACAAGCGACGGGATGGCCGGGAAATTGCGGGCAATGCGGTTAAGCTGGTTTTGCAGAATGCGAACCTTTTCACCGGTGGCGCCGATGGTCAAGTCATATCCCGGGAAGGAGGAGGGAACGCCGGAAATGGTTTCTGCGGTGTTGATATAGATGTCATTTCCGAAATAGTACCGCAGAATCTCAATGGCAGAGTACCCTTCATCCCCCAGATATTTAGAGCCCCATTGGGATAGACCATCGCAGGTTACTCTCCTGCCGTCGCAGTAGGAGGTGAAGATGGGCTGACTTACGCCGGGTCTGGAGAGATAATTGGCAAAGATGGAATCCACCAGCTGGTCAATTCTTTGGTAGATGGTCTGGCCATAGTTCCACTTCTGGTCATATGCAGTGGATGAGGTGATGGTAAAGTCGAAGCCACGAGCCCTATACCACTCAGTGTACACACGATTGAGTGTGAAGGACATGATTGACAGAATATTGGCATAAAGTGTTGCTTCCGGCCAGGTGGAAAAAATTTCACAGGAGGCAACATTTTTAATGTAATCCTTGTAGCGCACCCAGTAGTTGGGGGCGGAAGCGTTGTTTGGGTCACCGTCGTGGACGATGATAAATTCCGGGATGACCACACGACTTAAGACAATCTGACCGGTATCAGGAAGGGGCTTGATTTCTTCCTCGGGGATTTTGGGAGGAAAGATACCGACCAGGGTATGTGGAGGCAGATTGACCACATCCTCTCTGGTGGTGGCGGTTTCTAAAGGAATCAGTCTTATAATCTGGATAGCCAGTGTATCGGCATACACAGCTACACCGGTGATAAGGAAGGGTTCGTAGCCAAGAGCTTCTACCTGTAAATCATAGGTGGTATAAGGCTGTGTTTCGGATGGAGTCTGAGTGTACCTTGGGTTGGGAGCCGGAAGGGTGAGGGGGCCTGTTTCTCCGGAGCTGTCGGTGGTGACGGTCATATTGGTAGTGTTTTCCGGAGACAGAATGGTTATGGTGGCATTGTCCACCGGAATGTAGCCCATGGTGGAAATTACCTGAATCTGTAATCTGCCGGAAAAGGATGGTGTAATAACATCCATTTTAAGTCTCACTTTTCTTTTTTTCTATTTATATGCACGCTTGCTCATAAGTTTTCATTATGGTAAGATTATAATGATTGATTTTTGTTAAAAAAGGGTATCGAGGGGATAAAATGCAGGAAATTGTAGGACAAATTTTAAACGAAAAATTTGAATACAAAAATGGCTCACTGGAGTTTTCTTGTGGGAAGATAGAGCATACGGTCAGCGCGGGCAAAAGCTGCGAGGGCTCCTTTTCTATTGTTCTGCCACAGGAGAATGCAGCAGAATATATGACGGGCTATGTGATGGCATCGGACCCGCGGATGGAGTGTTCGACCTGCGAATTTGCCGGCTGTCAGGTGGAGGTAGCCTATCTCTTCCACAGTGAGCACATGGAAGAGGGGGAAGTAACCAAGGGAGAATTTTATGTGATATCCAATCTGGGCGAGTATTATCTGCCCTACGTAATTTCTATAGAGCGCCGTATTCCTCAGACAAGTGTGGGACCGGTGAAGAATCTGTTCCATTTTACCAATCTGGCAAAAAGTAATATAAAAGAAGCACTCCGACTATTCCGTTCACCGGATTTTGCTTCGGTTATTCGCAAGGAGGATTCCCATGTGCATCTGTTGTACATGGGGCTTTCTTCCGGGGAGAATGAACTGCAGTGTATGGACGAGTTCCTTTGTGCAGTAAATAAAAAGAGCAGGGTGGAGTTTGTGCCTATGGAGAGAAAGCTGGAGATGGAAAATCCCTCCGGTGTGGCGCAGTTTTTACTTCCGATTCTGCGGAACGGCTGGGGCTATACCAGCCTGCGGGTAAGCTGTGAGGGAGAGTTTGTTTTCACGGAAAAGGAGCTGCTGACAGAGGATGATTTTCTGGGGGAGCGTTGTACGCTGCCGGTATATATTGACAGTCAGGCACTGCATGCAGGACGTAATCTGGGCTGTGTGATATTGAAAAATTCTTACATAAAGCTTCAAATTCCGGTGGAGGTGCGGGTAAAGAGAAGGAGTATCCCCAAGGAGAGAAAAGACTATAAACGTAATGTGGTGTCTCTGATGGAGTTTTACCAGGCGTTCCGTTTGAAGAAAATCGGCATGGCTACCTGGTATAAGGAATCAGAGAAGATTATAGAGAAAATGACCCTTGCAGATGAGAAGAATGTGGCAGCACGTTTGTTTCAGGCGCAGCTCCTTTTGACGAAGAACCGCTTTAATGAGGCGGAATGGATTTTGAGCCATGTGCAGGAGCTTCTGGTAAATCAGGAGGATGTGGTACTGGAGGGGTATTATTATTACCTTATGAGCCTGTTGAAGCGTGAGGAGGAATATACCAGAGAGGTAGCGGCTCATGTAGAGAAAATGTATAAGAGGCAGGGCGAATACTGGCAGCTGGCATGGCTGCAGCTGTTTTTGTCCGAGGAGCTTAGCCGGAGTGCCACTGCCAAATGGGTATTTTTGGAGCAGCAGTTTGCCAGAGGATGTACCAGTCCGGTACTGTATATTGAAGCCTTGCAGCTGCTTAATCAGAATCCTGCCCTGCTTCGTAAGCTGGGAGCGTATGAAATGCAGGTGCTCTACTTCGGCTTCCGCAGGGAGGCGCTTTCCCCGGAAGTATTAGAGCAGATTTATTATCTTTCTGAGCGGGTGAAGGAGTATTCGGAGCTGCTGTATAAGATACTCGCCTATCACTACGAGCAGACGAGGGATGTACGTATCCTGAAAAATATATGCACCCTGCTGATTAAGGGAGGGCTGGTAAATAACAAGCATTTCCTTTGGTTTGAGCGGGGGTTAAAGGAAGAGATACGCATTACCAATCTGTACGAATATTATATGAGTGCAATGGATATTACCAGAGATATGGAGATTCCAAGGACTGTGCTGATGTATTTCAGCTATCAGAACAATCTGGACTATCTGCATACTGCATATCTGTATAGCTATGTGCTCAAAAACAGGGAAAGGTTTCCGGAGCTTTTTGAAAGCTATGAGCCCAAAATGCGGGAATTTGTGAAGGAGCAGTTAAGGAAGGAGCATGTGAACCGGTATCTTGCACCTCTTTATCAGCATTTCCTAAGCAGTGAAATTGTAAATATGAAAAATGCGGCAAGTCTGGCAAGGATTATTTTTGCTCATGATATACAGGTGGAGCGGGAGGATATCCGAAATGTCATCGTGTACCAGCCGGATAATTCCTTTGGTACGGTCTATCCGCTGATAGAAGCCTCCGTATGGGTGTCGTTGTACGGCAATGACTGTGTGATTATTTTCGAGGATGTTGAAGGAAACAGACTGGTGGAGGGAGTTCCCTATACAACGGAGCGACTGATGCGTGCGGGAAAGTATCTGCATCTGGTGGCCGGATATGTGCCGGCGGATTTGGAATTTGATATCTTCACCTACAATTACGGAAAGGAACGGGGCGAAGAGATTGGTGATTCCCTTGGCAGATGGCTTCGCTTAAAGGAGGCAGAAAATGTTTCTGAGACAGTCCGCAGAGAGGTGACGTTAAGTGCACTGAAATTTTACTATGAGAACGACCAGAAGAGTCAGCTGACAGCGTATCTGGAGCAGTTACAAGGCGATTTCCTTAAGAAAAAGGAGCGGGCCGATGTGATACAATATATGATTCTGGCGGGACTGGATGAACTGGCTTATGGCTGGGTGTGCCGTTATGGGGACGGAGGGGTGGACCCTAAATATATGGCTCAGCTTTTGGGAGCGGTTATCCGCAGAAAGCAATATGCCCATGATGATGTGCTGGTATCTTATGCCATGCGCAATTTTGCCAGAGGCAAGACCAATGCCACCATTACGGAGTATTTGATACAGCATTATCGGGGAATGTCCCGGTTTATGCGGGAAATCTGGAGGCAGGCAAAGTCCTATGGTATTAAGGTGAAGGCGCTCAGTGAGAGGCTTCTTTTGCAGAATCTTTATACCCATTCTCATGTGGGAGATATGACAGCGGTGATAAAGGATTATACATCCGATTCTCCGGATATGAATATGCTGCTGGCATATCTGATGCAAAAATCCTACGATTTATTTGTGGAAGAGCAGCTGGTAGACGGTTATATCTTTGAAAAAATCGGAGATTTACACAGGGAAGGTGTGCCACTGTCCAAGATATGTAAGCTTGCCTTTGTGAAATATTATGCAGATAATAAAGGGGACATGAAAGAAGGGGATAGGGAAGTTATCAGTGCGTTCCTTACCGAGCTGATGGAGCTGGGAATACGTTTAAACTGCTTTCTGGAATTTAAGGAGCCTGGAATTGACGGTCTGGCAGCGTATGATAAGACCATCGTGGAATACCGGACAAAGCCGGGAAATACGGTAAAAATCCATTATCAGATTACCTCGGAGGAGACTGCAGAGGAGGAGTACATCATGGAAAATATGGTACAGGCCTATGGTGGAGTATTTTTCAAGGAGTTTGTACTTTTCTTCGGAGAAAGTCTGCAGTACTACATCATAGAGGAAGACGGCACAGAGGGACAGCTGACAGAGAGCGGCAGCAGGCAGAAAAGCGATATGTCGGTAACAGAGCGTACCAGTGTGTATCATATGATTAATGATATTGTTATCAGCAAGACCCTGCAGGATTATGATACCTTTGATGTGATGCTGGAGGAGCTGTACAGAACCTGTTTTTATAATGACAATCTGTTTCAGCTGAAGAAAGAAAAGTAGAATCTAAAGAAGGAGGCAGCCTGTGCTTAGGGGGTTACTTGGGGAAAAAATAGTAGTGGGCTATGACCTGGCAAACACCTGCTGCCAGATTAGCTACTGCTACGTGAAAGAGAATACGGAAGTGGAGACAATATCCTCCGTGGCAGGGGAGGAGAACTATGATATTCCTACTCTTTTGTGTAAACGGAGGGGTGTGAATCAATGGCTCTATGGAAAAGAGGCGCAGCGTTACATGCAGCAGTATCCTAAGGAGGCTATCCCGGTGGACAATCTGCTGGATATGGCTATCTCGGGAGAAGAGGTGCTGATAGATGGAGAAAGCTACAATCCGGTAGCGCTGCTTACCCTGTTTATCAGGCGGAGCCTGGGGATGCTTTCCGGTGTGGCAGGCAGTGGGAAAATTGCCGCCATAATGATAACCTGTGAGAAGCTGGACGGACGGATGGTGCAGCTTCTTTCCCAGGTGATAGAGAATCTGCACCTGAAAAATACAAAGGTGTATTTTCAGAACTATACGGAGAGCTTTTATTATTATATGATTTATCAGCCAATGGAGCTTTGGGCCTATCAGACCCTTCTGCTGGATTACCGGGGGGAGGAGCTTTGCTACTACCGGATGGAGCTTAGTAAAAGGACGACGCCCATCGTGGTGCATATTCAGGAGGAACAAAGAGCTTTTGGCGGTGAGGATGAGGAGCTTTTGGAGATTGCCAGAGAACTATGCCAGAATACGGTGATTTCGTCCGTATACCTGATTGGGGAGAAGTTCAGCGGGGAATGGATGAAGGAATCCCTGAAATATCTTTGCCGTGGGAGAAGAGTTTTTCAGGGAAATAACCTGTACAGCAAGGGTGCGGTATTTCGGCTTTTGGAAAAGCTGCAGGGAAGTGATGTTGCAGGAAACTATGTTTTTCTGGGCAATGATAAGCTGAAGGCCAATATTGGTATGATGGTGAAGAACCATGACACGGACAATTACTATGCACTTCTGGACGCGGGAAGTAATTGGTATGAAGCGGGGTATAGTTTGGAATTCTACCTGAAGAAGGATAGCGATGTGGAGCTGATTGTAACCCACCTGACCAGCCAGGAGAGCAGACTTGTGCGTATGAAGCTTGGGGAGCTTTCCCTGGAGGAGGGAGAGGTAACAAAGGTATACATGAAGCTGTACATGGCTTCGGAGAACACTCTTTGTGTGGAGGTTCGGGATTTGGGCTTTGGAGAAATAAGGAAAGCTTTGGATAAAGCCTGGAGAGAAGAGTTTATAATCTATTAAATACAGTACCGGGGAAGAGGAATGAAGGATGAAGGCCTATGCACAAACCGGCAATACTGCCGTAAATCCCTATTATTTTAAAAAACTGGATATTATGGTTTATACCATGGAAGAGCTGTGCTATGTGATGAAGGAGGAGGCATTTCTTCTGGGCAATGAAATCATGGAAAAGGAGCTGATTTCATTTGTGGGGGAGGAATGTGGACTTGATGAGCTGGCCGGAGAGCTAAATGTGCTGGTGAGCAGAAAGGGCACCCTAAGCAGTCTGGTCTGTATGATTCAAAATTACGTGGGTTTCTACAGCAGGGAAGAAATCGGAAAGATGGAGGAGACTCTGAAAATGAGCTCCGGAATGTCTGATTATGAGAAGAAAAAGCTGCAAATCGATTATCTGGTGGAGAAAAAGAGATACAGTGTGGCGGTGGATGCATATGACAGGCTTTTAAAGGAGCTGTATGCCCTTGGAGCGGAGATTATGGAAAAGCACGAGAAAGTCACGGCGGGAATCTGGCATAATAAGGGCGTTGCCTTTGCAGGGCTGATGCGGTATGATGAGGCGGGAGAATGCTTTCAGAAGGCATATAGCCTTAGCGGAGACAGGGACAGCTTCATGGCCTTTTTGGGTGCCAAGCGTCTTGTTTTAAGCCAGACGGATTATGTGGCACTCGCTGCGCAGTATGGAAAGCAATATGCAGATTGTCTTGCCTTTGAAAAATGCTTTGACAAATTAGGGGAGAAGTGGCAGCAGACAGCGGAGTATGCATATCTGAAGGAGCTTCAGAGCTTTCGGGCAACCGGAGAGCAGAAAAAATATTATAGCGAGAGCGAGAAAGTAGTGGCACTGTTGAAAAACAAATATCGTAGTAGTGTCGGAGTGTAAAGATGGGTTTTTTACAAAAGTTATTTAAAAGAAGGAATACCGAAGAGGACGAAGCCCAATGGGCGGAGCTGGAATATTCCAGGGAAGGTGTGGATTTTCGCAGTGAAGAAGACAGAAGCCGATATGTTACCGATTTAATGGAGCAGATAGAAGAGGCGAAAAAAGAGCTTTCTCTTTTGGAGGGTGAGTATTCACAGGTGACTGCATATCTGACGGATATGGAGGAGGTGGAGGCTTTGCCGGAAAAGGAGAGGGATGAGCTTCGGATTGCTGCCAGAAAGATGATTAATATCGATAAGGAAAAGCAGGGCTATCTGGAGAAGAAAAACCGTATGAGCGATAAGCTTTTCTATCAGCTGAAGGAAAAAGAGGATGAGCTGGAGGAAGGTATTCGCAAAATCCGGGAAGCGGAAAAATACGGCGCACTGGTGAAGCAGGATTTACACCGTCTGGACGGGGAGCGTCATGCGTATACATATCGTAAGGGAGAGCTGCAGAATATGCTGGCCAATTATAAGGGAATGGCTGTGATTTTTCTGACTGCTCTAGTGGTGTGTGTGCTTTTGCTTATGGTGCTGCAGTTTGGACTGAAGATGGATACCCGGGTGGGCTACTTTGTGGCAATAGTTTCCGCAGTGATTGCCATTACCGTACTATGTGTAAAGTATATGGATGGTGAGAAGGAGCTGGAGAGAGTGGAGCGTACCATTAATCGACTGGTGCAGCTACAGAATAGGGTGAAAATCCGTTATATCAACAATACCAATTTGCTGGATTATCTTTATGTGAAATTTAATGTGGACAGCGGCAAAAAGCTGGCGGCGATGTATAAGCAGTACCAGCAGGAAAAGGAGGAGCGCAAGCAGTTTCAGGAGCTGGAAGCCAAGAGGGACTTTTACCTTGAAAAACTGCAGGTGCTTTTGAAACGGTACAGAGTGCGTTATCCGGACAGGCTTACCTCCCGCCCCGTCATCTTTGTGGAAAAGGGCGAAATGGTGGAGATGCGGCATGAACTGATTATCCGAAGACAAGCTCTTCGCAAGCAGATGGATTACAATACGCAGGTGGTGGAAAAAGCAAAGGCTGAAATCATGGATGTTGCACACAGCTTTCCCCAGTATGCAGAAGAAATTGCCGGAATGGTAGATAAGTACAACAGGGAATAAATCTGGTATATTTTTCCACAATCGGATTAGGAAAACGTTATCAGTTTTTAGGAAAATAGCTTATTGATTATTGCGTTGGAGCATTTTATAATGTTATCCGTAGTAGAATTCTAAAATTTTTTGGAGAAAAAGGACATATCATGGGTGGTTTTTTCGGAGTTGCATCCAAAACGGATTGCGTATTTGATTTATTTTTTGGAACTGATTATCATTCTCATCTTGGCACCAGACGTGCCGGTATGGCTGTATACAGCCCGGAGAGAGGATTTGACAGAGCGATTCACAACATTGAGAACTCGCCCTTTCGAACCAAGTTTGATAAAGATGTGAATGAGATGGAGGGCTCCTTTGGTGTGGGCTGTATTTCAGATTATGAGCCCCAGCCTCTGTTAGTTCGTTCCCATCACGGAACCTATGCAATTACAACGGTAGGTAAGATTAACAATCAGGACACAATCGTAAAGCAGCTGTTTACCAAGGGACATGCTCATTTCCTGGAGATGAGTGGCGGAGATATTAATGCCACGGAGCTTGTGGCAGCCATTGTAAACCAGAAGGATAATCTGGTAGAGGGTATTCAGTATGCGCAGGAAGTAATCGAAGGCTCCATGACCATGCTGATAATGACTCCTAAGGGAATCTATGCTGCCCGCGATAAGATGGGAAGAACACCGGTATCCATCGGTAAGAAGGATGGTGCGTACTGTGTGGCATTTGAGGAATTTTCTTATCTGAATCTGGGCTATACCCCGGTTAGAGAGTTAGGTCCCGGTGAAATTGCCATCATTACCCCGGAATATGCCAGAACCCTGGTGGCACCCGGTAAGGATATGAAGATTTGTACCTTCCTCTGGGTATATTATGGTTATCCGTCCTCCTCTTATGAGGGAATCAGTGTAGAGCAGATGCGCTATAACTGCGGAGCTAAGCTTGCAGACAGAGATGATGCGAAGCCGGATATTGTTGCAGGTGTGCCGGATTCCGGTATTGCCCATGCGGTAGGATATGCAAACCGCTCCAAAATTCCGTTCTCCAGACCATTTATTAAATATACACCGACCTGGCCACGTTCCTTTACACCTACCATGCAGTCACAGCGTAATCTGATTGCCAAGATGAAGCTGATTCCGGTGCATGATTTGATTGAGGGAAAGAAGCTTCTGCTTATCGATGATTCCATTGTAAGAGGTACGCAGCTGGGAGAGACCACACAGTTTTTATATGAAAGCGGCGCAAAGGAGGTACATATCCGTCCTGCCTGCCCGCCCATTATGTATGGATGTAAATACCTTAATTTCTCGCGCTCCTCTTCAGAGATGGATTTGATTGCCAGACGTGTCATTCGTGATATGGAAGGAGCGGACAAAGAGATTGATTTGATGAAATATGTAAATCCTGACACACCGGAGTACAATGAGATGGTGAACCGGATTTGTAAGCAGTTAAACTTCACTTCTCTGCGTTATCATCGTCTGGATGATATGATTGATGCAGTGGGAATTGACAGAAGTAAGCTTTGTACATATTGCTGGGATGGTCAGGAGTAGGCATGATTAAGAATATTATTTTTGATATCGGTAATGTACTTTGTGCCTTCCGCTGGAAAGAGTATTTTCGGGAATTCGGATATTCCCAGGAGGTGCTGGAGCGACTGGCGAAGGCCACTGCCTTAAATGAGGACTGGAATGAGTTTGACAGAGGTGCTCTTACCAGAGAGGAAATACTTCAGCTCTTTGTGGACAATGACCCGGGAATCGAGAAGGAGATAAGGGAGACTCTGACCAATATAAAGAATCTTCTGGCAAGGTATGATTATGCAGTGCCCTGGGTTCAGGATTTGAAGAGTAAGGGATATGGGTGTTATTACCTGTCCAATTTCTCTCTTCCTGCATGGGAGGACTGTCAGCATGTGCTGGATTTTATCCCCTATATGGATGGTGGGATTTTGTCCTATCGGGATAAGGTGATTAAGCCTTCAAAGGAGATTTACGAGCTTCTTCTGCAAAGATATGATTTGAAGGCGGAAGAGTGTGTCTTTTTGGATGATACGGAGAAGAATATTCTGGGAGCCCGGGAAGCCGGCCTTTTTGGAATTGTGTTTAAGAATAAAGAACAGGCAGTGGATGAATTAAGAGGATTGGGCGTAAATGCCTAATCCTCTTTCACGTTTGAAGCTTCCTGCAAAAAGTTTGGGTCAGCAAAGGTTTCCTTGCCCTTTAGCTTGCCATACATCCACACATAAATCCAGATAAGCAGTGGGATTGCCATGGTAGCTACCATACAGGCCTGGAACAAGCGTCCGCCCTGGCCGGGATTGATGATGGCCACAACAAGGGTAACAATGTACATGGCTATCAGCGCTAGTATACCAATCCAGGCAACAATCTGTTTGGAGGTCAATTTTTTGTTTGTTTTTTTCATGGGGAATTCCTTCTTTCATCAAATTACAATCAACATAACATTATTCCGGAGGGCTTGCAACAAGTTTTAGTTGTTTTTGTGCGATATTTGTTATATAATGCACATGTATTAGTTTGCTTGTGAGACAAGCTTTGGAAAGGTATGGTATTTGAAATGGCATTATTACAGCAGTGGAGAGAAGTTGCATATAATGAAGAGTTAGGAAGAGACAAGCTTCAGCAGTTCTGGGGTGCATATTTCCAGAAGGAAAAGGAGATTTATCAGCAGTTGCTTGCTACGCCGGATGAGGTAGTAAAGGGCACTGTAAAGGAGCTTTCAGAGAAGTTTGACGTATCTCTTATGACTATGACCGGATTCTTAGATGGTATTAATGACAGTCTTGTAAGTGCAAATCCGATTGAGGAGATGACCGAGGAAACAGAGGTAAGTCTGGCTTTTGACAAGGCATTATTGTACAAGAACATGGTTGCAGCAGAGGCAGATTGGTTGTATAATCTGACGGAGTGGGATGCTATCTTTGACGAAGCTACTAGGAAGGCGCTTTATAAGGAGCAGAAGTCCTCTACAACCGTAGTGAAGGATGCAAAGATTTATCCCAACGATCCATGTCCATGCGGAAGCGGCAAGAAGTATAAGAAGTGCTGCGGTAAGTAGGTAACCGGGCCCCGGCACATGGTGTCGGGGCTTTAATATAACACAATAAGAGGAGTGAAAGTTATGCGTTTTTTCATTGATACCGCTAAGGTAGAAGACATTAAGAAAGCAAATGATATGGGAGTTATCTGTGGCGTTACCACCAATCCATCCCTTATCGCAAAGGAAGGAAGAGTATTTGAGGAAGTAATCGCTGAAATCGCATCCATCGTAGACGGACCTATCAGTGGTGAGGTTAAGGCTACTACTGTTGATGCTGAGGGCATGATTGCAGAGGGTAGAGCTATTGCAGCAATCCATCCTAATATGGTTGTTAAGATTCCTATGACCGTAGAAGGTCTGAAGGCTTGTAAGGCATTATCTGCAGAAGGTATTAAGACAAACGTTACCTTAATTTTCTCTGCAAATCAGGCACTTTTAGCAGCAAGAGCAGGTGCTACCTATGTTTCTCCTTTCCTTGGCCGTTTAGATGACATCAGCCAGAGAGGTGTAGATTTAATCAGAGAAATTTCTGACATCTTTGCAGTGACGGATATTGAAACCGAAATCATCTGTGCAAGTGTTCGTAACCCTATCCATGTTACTGACTGTGCACTTGCAGGTGCTGATATCGCTACTGTTCCTTACAGCGTAATCGAGCAGATGGTTAAGCATCCATTAACTGACGCTGGTATCGAGAAGTTCCAGGCTGACTACAGAGCAGTATTTGGAGATTAATTCAGAATAAGTATATAAAATCACGTAGAAAAAGGATATGCATTCGCATATCCTTTTTCCTCGAAAAAACTTAGATTTTGTTAGGCAGCGTTCTTTGCAGCCTTAGAAAATCTTTTTCCAAGGGAAAACATAGTATTTAAATACTTTTTCCCTTTTACATCTGCTCTTCCTGCTTCTTGATCATACGAC
>CAZOSU010000020.1:0-16901 GCA_964582515.1 uncultured Acetatifactor sp.
AAGACAAAAAGAAAATATGAAAGAAGGAGGTAACAATGATGATTAACTTGACTAATGTAAATTCTAACAAAATGATGTATTTTTTATCAGCAGTTACCTCAGAAGAGCGCGTATAGTACATATGTATTAACCATGCATATATTAACACACACAGAGCTCATGACGTACTGTCATGGGCTCTTTTTATGTCTATGCATTTCTTTTGAGGGTTATCACAACAATGAGGTATCGTTTGAAAAATTACATTGATATGCTGATTTTTCAAACCAGAAGCTGTGCCGGAGCGTCACAGCTTTCGTTTATCACAGAGCCGGATTGGCTATCTTGCCTGTGTTCCTCATAAAAACGCTTCAGAACGGAGGTAATATGAAGAAAATTTCTACTCATATCTGGGAGCATAGAGGGGCATATTTTGTCGCAGTGATGG
The DNA here is from genome assembly GCA_964582515.1 of uncultured Acetatifactor sp. Taxonomy (GTDB): domain Bacteria; phylum Bacillota; class Clostridia; order Lachnospirales; family Lachnospiraceae; genus Acetatifactor. Next base: position 428 of record CAZOSU010000020.1, read on the forward strand.
CACTGGTCATCTCCACATCACTGGACATGCTCTCCCCGCAGCTCACCAAACGAATTATTGATGATGTCATCGGTCAGGGGAACCTTACCATCCTCCCCTACCTGCTGGGTGGTATTTTACTGGTGGGTGTGGGCCGAATGATTTTTATGTATGTGAAGGAATATACCTTTGACGTTACTGCGGCAAAAATTACCGGCAATATGCGTAAGGACATTTTTTCACATATTCAGGGACTCTCTGCAGAGTTCTTTGACCGAAATAATACCGGAGAACTGATGGCAAGGGTAAAGGACGACATCGACCGCATCTGGGATGCCATCGGCTTTGTGGGAATGCTGCTCATAGAGGTGGTTATCCATGTTTCCCTGGTGCTTTTTTGCATGTTCACTTTAAGCTGGAAGCTGGCACTGATTCCCATGGTGGTAATGTTTTTCTGCGGCACGCTGGCTATTTTCTTAGAAAAAAAGCTGGATAAAATCTATGAGGAAATCAGTGAGGAAAACGCAAAGCTCAATACCGTGTGCGAGGAGAATTTAGGGGGCGTCCGTACCGTAAAGGCCTTCGCCAGGGAAAAGCATGAAATCCAGAAATTCCTCTCCCACAATGAAAGATACTTTGAGCTGAACATGCAGCAGTCCCGTATGTTTGTAAAGTATCATCCATATTTTACACTGGTTACCAAGCTCCTGCCTCTGGTGATGCTGCTTTGCGGCGGTTATCTGGTACTGCAGGAGGAAATGAGTCTGGGTGATTTGGGTGCCTTCATCCAGTATTCCATGAACATTGTCTGGCCCATGGAAATGCTGGGCTGGCTTACCAACAGCTTCTCTTCCGCCGTAGCTTCCAATAAGAAAATCAAGAAAATTTATCAGGAAACCGCGGAAATCAAGGAAAAGGAGACTCCCACTATCTTACCACAGGTACATGGAAAGATTACCTTTCAGAACGTGGATTTCAAGCGTGGAAACAATCAGATTTTAAAGAATGTAAGCTTTACCATAGAACCGGGAAAAACTCTGGGTATCATGGGTGCCACCGGTTCCGGCAAATCCTCCATCATTCACCTGCTACAGAGATTATATGATTGTAGCGAAGGTGCTATTCTGATGGATGATGTAAATATCAAGGATTTATCCTTTGCGCAGCTTCGGGGAAATATCTCCGTGGTAATGCAGGATGTGTTCCTGTTTTCCGATACTATCAAGGACAATATCAAGCTGGGTAAGGCAGCCAGTATCACCGATGAAATGGTAAAAACCGCTTCCCACAGGGCTCAGGCAGGCTCTTTTATTGAGAGACTGGAAAGCGGCTACGATACCGTTATCGGCGAGCGTGGCGTGGGGCTTTCCGGCGGGCAGAAGCAGCGTATCAGTATCGCACGTGCCCTCTCAAAAGGAAATCCCATCCTGATTATGGACGACTCCACCTCTGCCCTGGATATGGAGACCGAAAAGGAAATCCAGGAAACCTTAAACACCTTACAGGGAACTACAAAAATTATTATCGGTCATCGTGTCAGTGCCGTGCGTCATGCAGACGAAATCCTCTTTCTCAAGGACGGGGAAATCGCAGAACGCGGAACCCACGAGACCCTGCTGGAAAAGAAGGGCTTATATTACGAAACCTATATGGCCCAATACGGTGCCTTTATTCAGGGCATCAAAGAATTCGCCTAAGAAAGGAGGTAATACCTATGGCTATTAACTCGTACAAGGATGATGAGAAAACCGGCAGTGAAAAGGGGAAAATCAAGACCCTGCTCCGCCTGTTCTCCTATCTTCTTACATACAAAAAGGAAATCCTCTTCGTACTCCTGATTATGGCATTCTGCGTAGGCGTCAGCCTGATGAATCCATTAATCATTGAAGAGGCTATTGACAATTATATCGGAAATGGAAACTTCCCGGGGCTTATGAAAATTGTGGGCTTTGCAGCAATTTTAAATATTACCATGGTTCTTTTGATTAAGCTTCGTATGTTTATCATGAATAAGCTCTGTCACCGGATTCTGGTTACCATCCGCTTAGAGCTATATACCCATATTCAGACACTGGATTTTCACTTTTTTGACTCCAGACCTACGGGTAAAATTCTCTCCCGTATTATGGGTGATATCAATTCCTTAAAGGATGTGCTTGGAAACAGTGTTACCACCCTGATTCCGGATTTCATCACCATTACTGCAGTAGTAGTTATCATGGTGATTAAAAATCCATTGCTGACACTGGCAGCGCTGTGCTCTACCCCGCTTTTAATGATTGGTATGTTTATCATTCAGAGGTATTCCCATAAGCGCTGGCTGATTTTTCGTAAGAAAAGCGCCAACCTAAATGCCTTCCTCCATGAGAACATTGCCGGCATGCGCATTATCCAAAGCTTTAATGCCCAAAAGGAATCCGAAGAAACCTTTGAAGCTTTGGTTAAGGAGCATCGGGAGGCCTTTCAGGATGCGGTGCGTATGAACGATGCCTTCAACTCCATCATCGATATCTGCTGGGGTATCGGCTCTGTAATGCTTTATTATGTGGGTATTGTGGTTTTGGGCGTGGACACCGTATCCATCGGTACGCTCCTTGCCTTTGGAACCTATATCAATATGTTCTGGCAGCCCATCTCCAACCTGAGCAGCTTTTACAATCAGCTGATTACAAATATTGCAGCAGCGGAGCGTGTGTTTGAAATCTTAGATACTCCTTCGGAGATTACAGATGACAAGGATGCCGTCACGCTCCCACCTATTGAAGGTGCTGTTACCTTTGAAAATGTAAGCTTTGCATACTCCGATGCGCCGGAGGTAAAGGTTTTAGAGGATGTAAGCTTCCACATTAAGCCCGGTGAAACCATCGCTTTGGTAGGTCCCACCGGTGCCGGTAAGACCACTATCGTAAACCTTATCAGCCGTTTCTACGACACTACGGGCGGAAGTGTAAAAATTGACGGACAGGATGTAAAGGACGTGACCATCCACTCTCTCCGCAGCCAGATGGGTATCATGACCCAGGATAATTTCCTCTTCTCCGGTACAGTGAAGGATAATATCCGCTACGGTAAGCTGGATGCCACGGATGAGGAAATCATTGCCGCAGCCAAGGCGGTAAATGCCCACGACTTTATTATGAAGCTGGAAAAGGGCTACGACACTATTCTCAGCGAGCGAGGCGGCGGTCTGTCCATCGGTCAGAAGCAGCTCCTTGCCTTCGCCAGAACCTTTGTATCCATGCCGCGTATCCTTATCTTGGATGAAGCAACCTCCAGCATTGATACACAGACAGAGCTTCTGGTACAAAAGGGCATCGAGACCCTGTTAAAGGGACGTACCTCCTTTGTCATCGCTCACCGCTTAAGTACCATTCAAAAAGCGGACCGTATCTTTGTTATTGACGAAGGCGGCATCTTAGAACAGGGTACCGCCGGGGAATTGTTTGAAAAGAAAGGGGCTTATTATAAGCTCTACATGGCACAATCCCTATAATATAATAAATCCTATTAAAAAATGCTCCCGGGAATTCCGGGAGCACTTTCTATCGAAGAAAGTCTTCTCTATTCACATATGCCTCATATTGTTCTTTTACAAAGACATCATCCTTTACTTCATTATAAATAACCAGTTCACAAAGATTTCCATGGAAGTAGGGCCGGAAGGCATCTCCACCCAGCACAAACTGCTCTACCACAGCCACCTTGAAATCCGCAATGCTATGTACCTGATTGGTACAGCTCTGTGCAAGGGAATTACTTGCATTGGCAATACCATCCCCGCCATATGCCACCTCCTGGGCAATCTGGGTAATCTCATTAAACATCAGGTCGTTGGTCTGTATCATCTTGTACCAGTTATACTGCAAACAATACCATTTGCAGTCCCATTATTACTCTGACACATAATTAATAATCATTAAAAGCTCTCCGTCCGCCACCCTGACCAGAGCCTCCTTACCAACAAATTCATTGCTGATTCCCACCGGAAAATCATTGGTTAATACTGTATTTTCCAGTTCATACTTCATCCCGTGGATGGTAACTCCCCTGGCTTCTTTCCCAAGGGAAAACAGAGACATATACCCTTCTAAGTTGTCCCTTAAACGCACCTCTTCATTCTGCAAAACGCAAATCATACCGCTGCCATCCATGAGATATCCGGTAGCATTATGATTTTTTAAGTACAAAAGGCACTGGATATTGGCCATGGTATGCTCCAGCCTTCCGCCGGTACCGCCATAAATCAAAAAGCGGTCATATCCTTTTTCCAGACCAATGCGAATGGCTGCCAAAGTATCGGTATCGTCCTTTTCACATGGAAGCTCAACAATCCGCTCCGGAATCTGCTGCTTCAAAAGAACAATAGCTTCCTTTTCCTGCTCTGATACGGAGTCAAAATCCCCCAAAATGATGTCCGGCTCCAGCTCCAGTACGGAGCAGTATCCCAATCCGCCATCCACAGCGATGATAAGGTCATCCTCCATTACATTTACGCTGCCGACGGTTAAATCGCCGGCAGCTATAATAATACACCTTCCCATATTAACGGTTCTCATCCACATACAGCTGAACACGGCTCTGGATAATCGGTGCTACCTCTGCTGCAGTCTTTGCACCGGAGAAGAAGCTTCCGGCCTCCTCCTCGATGATCTTGTAGATTTCCTCATCATAATAAGATGTCTTGTTTACAGAGTAAATAAAGTTACAAATCTCATCCACTTCCTCCTGGGTAAATGGCTCTAAGATAATCTCCTCACCATTGATGTAGTAATAGTTATCATAGTATTCCTTCTCACCCTCATCATTGAGCCAGTAAGGACGCTCCAATGCCTCCTTAGCCATCTCTTCAAATGCAGATTTTAATACCCGCAGACCATAAATCCCATTCTCTGTGGAGGTCTGATATTCCTCGGTGATGTACTGTCTCACAAACTGCCATGCACCATCCTGATATGCTGAGCGGGAAGAAAGTGCAAAGGACGGACCATTCGACTGAATATAGCTTCCATTACCTTCCCCTACAGGGAATCCGATAAAGGTAACATCCTCTCCCATCTGTCCCTTGATAGAGTAATTCAAATTCTTCACACTATAGATATACACACTGCACAGCAATGACTTATTGTCACGATACATGGATTCATATAATGTCCAGTCATAATCCTGCCAGTAGTCCTCGCTGAATTCCTCAGGAAGAGTGGCTGCATACTCCAGTGCTGCAATGAACTGAGGAGAATTGAAATTACATAGACCACTCTCCACATCCACATACTCATTACCACAGTAATTCATCATAATACGCAGGAAATCCCCACGTAAAATCTCTGTTCCAAAGGGTGCGCAATCCTCCGGAAGTGTCTTAATAAACTCCATAAACTCTTCCATGGTCCACTGGGTACGGTCTCCTACCAAAGAGGTCTTGGCCATATAGGAATTCACATTGAAGGACGATACCAGCTGATACATTTTACCATCCACAGAATAAGCATCCCACACATTCTCCAGATACTCTAACTGTGAAAGCTCCTCATCCTCTGCAATCAGCTCCTTAATATCCGCAAAAAGTCCCTTGGAAATATAGCTTTCCACATTCACCTCATAATTCAGGCATAAGATATCCGGTACATTTCCGGCAATAATCTCGTTATTTAATTTCTCCATACCTGCGGTATAATTGTCGCTGGTGTTGTATACAGAGTAATCGGTAATCATAATACGATATTCCGAATTCGTCTTGTTAAATTCAATAACGTCTTTTTTTACCTGATAATCCACATAGAAGCAAGCCATGCTCAGAACCTTCTTATCAGGGATATCCTCCGGCTTCACATAGGTAAACCTTGCAATCTTCAGTTTCCAGTCAGAATTTGTGTAATAATTGGCGATAAAATTCTGGTCATCAATCATAATCAGATTATTAAAGCTGCTGGTATCCACATCAGAATTCACATAATCCATAATCTGCACCGGCGCTTCGTCGCCCATATTATAGGTGTATACACCGGTTGAATTGGTCAGCACAAAATCCGTGGTAGTTCCCGGACGAATACTGTAAGAATACAGGCTTTCCGGCATCTCCACTGGCTCTGTAATTGCCCCGGTCCTGGTATCCAGCGTCTGATAGGACTGCTTGGTCCAGTCATTGTTATAGGTGGTAAACATGATTCTTCCATCCTCAAAGACCCATGCATTACTCAAATTATCAATGTTCTCCACCTCAAGCTTCTTACGGCTCAATTCATTACCGTCCTTATCAAGGAGAATCATCTCTTCGTTGCCGGAAATGATGCAAAGTGTATCATCGCTTAAGGCCTTCATGGTACGGAACCAGATATAGGTTTCTCCCTCATCTGCATACGCCAGCATATCCTTCTCCCAGAGAAGCTTTCCGTCCGTATCCCATAGATTTAAGGTGGTCAGGTTCTTGTACTCTGGAAATTCCGGGTTGGTTTCGTCCATGTAATAGGTTTCTACCAAACCATACACCTTTCCATCGCTGGCAATAGCGGCCTGGGAAATATACATATCAATCACCCCATCTTGGCCCGCTAATACAACTCGCTCTGTGGTACCTGCCTCCAAGTCACTGGTAAGTAAGTTCAAGGTCGAAGTATTTTCACCGGTTTCATCATCCCAGCTATACTGATATACTACGGAATAGAGCTTGCCGTTCTTATAATCCATAGCATTGATACTGGCATTATCAAATTCCATTCCTAAATCAATGTCCGTCCCACGGAACACGTACTGCTTGGCCAGAGAACTGTCCACAGCCACAGTCTTCCCGCCGCAGGCTGTCAGCCCCACCAACGCACTACAGCTTAAGATGATGGCGAGACACTTTTTAAATAAGTTCTTCATAATCCATCCCCTCCTCAAGTTTTTTCTTTCTTAATCTTCTTTTTTCCATTCTTCTCTCTACTTTATCCCTGCAATTAAAAAACACGCTCTTTACTGTCCAGGTTTTTGCCTTCCATTTTCTTCTCAAAATCACCACCAGAGTTACTGCCGGATAGGCAAAACAAAGCAGCATCAGCAAGGTAAGCAGGGCAAAAATATTTTCGTAGCCCCTTGCAATATTCTCCCAATATGGGTAGATAATTGCCTTACCATTCATGGAGCGGGTTGCAAAATCCTTTATCAGCTTTAATCGATTAACAAAGCTAAAACGCGTGGTATTCTCCACCACCTCCAGCTCCGTCTCGCTGACGCCGATATTATCCTTCACATAATCATATGCATATGAGGACACCGGATTGGGCATCACAATCTCATAGTGATTGATGCCATGGCTTATCCCATAAGTTTCCAGAGTTGTATAGGAAACAAATACCATCGTGCCGGTAATACCGCCGGCCTCTGCCAGCTTACCAGATTCCATATCAACCACTCCGGAAATAATATGGGGTACTCCTCCCACATACACAGTCATTCCGGCAATATCGTTGCTTCCAAACAGCTTCCAGGCTGCATTTCTGTCCAGCACAATATAGTCCTGATTTATATCATTTCCCGAAAAATAGGAACCTCCCAGAAGCTGCAATGGGTGAAACAGGAAAAAGTCCCCTCCGATTCCAAAGGCATCCGACGTGATACTGGCTCCGCCCTCCGTTGTAATGGTAATCTTACCGGTGGCACTGTAGGCATCCGCCCAGAGTCTGGCCTCCGGATTTAAGCTATCCGAATAAATGGAGGCTTCTACCAGCGCACTGTCTAAATTGTGCTGAAAACTCTCAATCTGGTCCGGCGTTATCCCACTGTCCACAGAGAAAAAGCAGCTCACCTGGGCCGCATCCCCTTCCGGGCTCCAGCGCTGTGCCCCTCTCTGGGGAAGAAGCTTATCACTTAAGCTTCCCATGACCGCCATCAGCACAAAACCGATTATCAGAAAAAGGAGCTCACTCCCCACGAAAAGCAGCTTCTTCAGAGAGAACGTATCATTTCTCTTCATATAAGCTCTCCTTTAATTATCTGCTAATCGCACCATCTGTCCGGCCTCTACCGGTGCAGTGGCTGTGGTAATGACATAGGACCATGCATAAAGGTCGCCGCTGATAGCAGACTTGGTATCATCGCTTGCGATTACCTGCACATCCACTCTGGTGGCTATGTATCGGTTCCCAAGAGGTGACGACTTTGTCTCCACCATCAACACGAATTTGCCATTATTATCCTCACGAATGGCACTATTGGGTACTATCATATCATAGCTTGCACTCTTCTCTCCCACGGATACACTGATACTCTGTCCCGGTGTGATGTAGTCTCCCTTTATATCTAAGGTAACCACCTTACCCTGTCCCGGATTCTTTAAGTCATTCTTGATACCTGTTACGGTAATGGCCATATTGTCATATCTCCAGCTGTTTACCACCTCCGCGGTATCACCAACCTTAATCTTATTTGCCTGCTCATTGGTTACAGTAAATTCCATGGTATAACCCTTGCCCTCGCGCTGCATGGTTACAATGGTATAGCCCTTCCCATCCCCGGGAGAATCGATGGTATCAGTTCCGGCGGAAATAGGTACGGATACAATGGTTCCGCTAAAGGGTGCCACTACCTCCGTATCCACAGATACATGCTGCAGCTCCTCATAATCCGCAAGCAGCTTCTGGTAATCCTCCTGTGCCTTAGTAATGGCATCGCTTGCAGTCTGCAATGCAGATGCGTCACTAATATTCTTGGTAAGCTCCGTCAAAGCATCATTCACTTCTTCCAGCTTTCTATTCTTTTCATCCTGGGATTTTTGCAGATTATTTTTCTGAATCACCCAATTACTTCTCTGCGTATTTAAGCTCTTATTGGAATCCTCCAATCTGGTGTCCAGAACCCGCTTTGTTTCATCCCTGTTATATACCAGCCAATTCACCTGCGCCTGCATACTGTTATAATCGTCCACTATTTTCACATATACTGCATCACCGGAGGATACACCATAGAGAATCTCATAATTTTCCTTCTGAATGCGAAGTCTTTCCAGACTCGCCTCCGCATCACTTAAAGCAATCACGGCATCACTATATGCTTTTCTCTCCTGCTCGGTGCCCACATTGTTGATAGAATTGATAGAAAGCTGCGTATCAATTGCACTAATCTGGTCGGTCACAGCAGCAATCTCCCTTTCCAGCGTTGCAATTTCATCTATCAATGTGGTCTGCTGATTTTTATAGGAAATAATGCTCTTCACCAATTTATCCGAGGAGCCGATATCACCGTTGCTGTTCATAACAGATACATTGTAGCCACCGGTCAGAAGCAGTTTTTCAAAGTTTTTCTGCGCTGTTTCCAACGCCTCCTCGGCATCCTTTACCTCCTGCTCCTTTGCTTCCATATCCGAACTCTGCTTTTCAGAAAGGATTGCCAGAACATCCCCCTCCTGTACCACATCGCCGGGGCGTACCTTTACTGACTCCACCTTACGCTGCTGGGCAATAGTCACATAATATGGGTCCCCGCTTTCAATAGTACCGGTACCACGGATTTTCGCCGTGATAGAACCGGACTCCACATACTGCACCGCCACCTCCGGCAGTGAATAATTCATAATTGTCTGGGAGAAGAATGTTAACAGCAGCATTATTGTAAGAAAAATAATCGCCACATTCTTTATCCAGTCTCTCTTGTTTTTTCCTTCCTTCATTAGCCCTTAATGCCTCCTTGATATGTAATACCGTCTACCAGATACTCTTCCCCATAAAGGAATACCAGCAGGGTGGGTACCATATAGATGGTAGCCACTGCAAATGCCAGTCCGATTTCTCCGGCATTAATTTTACTTAAAAATACGGACAGGGGATGCATCTCCTCATCCGAAAGCAGGATGAGTGGCTGCTCTACCATATTCCAATAATCAATAAATACTAATATTGCCGCAGACGCCATAGCGCCCTTACACAGGGGCACACAGATTTTGGTGAAAATCTGCCACTCTCCTGCACCATCAATCTCTGCGGCCTCAATCACTGAGGTAGGAATGCGCCGCATGAATTTGGTAAGCAAAAACACCGCAAAGGGTGAAAAAATTGCCGGCAACCATATGGACCAGTAGGTGTCCAGAATGTGTAACCAGTTGGCTACCATGTAATTGGGAACCAAAGTAACCTGATAAGGCATCAGCATCAATATGATATACATAAAGAAAATAATCTCACGAACCCTTCCCCTATATCTGGCAAAGCCATAGGATGCCAGCGTGGCCACAAAGAGCTGAAATACCACAATGGGTCCTACCAAAACAACGGAATTCCAGAATTTCAGCAGATACTCCGGGCTCTTTAGCAGCACCGTAATATACTGACTAAAGGATACCATATCCGGTATGAATTTTAAATTGACTTTTTCTGAAATAAATACCTTACCACCGGTTGAGCTTGTGGCAAATACAGAACCATAGTTAGCTGAAATCTCCGTAGCTGACATAAAGGAATTACTGATGGTAAGGATAATGGGCATCAGAAACAGTATGGCGAAAAACGCCGCAATGATGGTGGCGATGCCGATTCTGACTTTAGCCCAGAAATTCTTCTTTTTGCGGATACTTGCCGCAGATTTTGCTCTCTTCATCAGCCTTCCACATCCCTTCCGAAATAATTTTCCACAAGGAATAAAACACCGATAATCACTACCATTGCAAGGCTCATGATAATAGCCGCACTGGACAGCTTCTGATAATCCAGATTCTTAAACGTATTATTCATAAAGTGCTGTAACATGTAAATAGTATCGTAGGGATAATCCGTAGTCAAAAGATAAATTTCACGGAATACCTTAAAGGAATTAATAAGCGACATAATGGTTACAAACAAAATTGTAGAGGACAAATATCTTATTTTTATGTAAAAGAAGGTCTGCAAGGGTGTGGCACTCTCCAGCCTCGCAACCTCCAAAATGTCCTTGGGAATACTGGCTAAGGCTGCCATAAATAAAATCATATTGTAGCCTAAGTTTTTCCACAAAAACAAGATAACGATTACCACATGGGAATACTCGGATTTCAGCCAGTCGATTCTGCTTCCGCCAAGGGCGAGCAGCACATCGTTTACCGCGCCGTTATAATGGAACAAAACCTGCCAGATAAGAACGATGGAAGCTACCGGAACCATCATGGGACTTAAAAAGAAGGTTCGAAACTGACTTTTAAAAGGTATCTTGGATTCCAGTACAATCGCCAAAAGCAGGGACAAAACAACTGCCAGCGGTACAGCGATAGCCGAAAACCGGAAGGTATTGGAGATGGCTCTTTTAAAAGCTCCGTTCCCAAGTACATATTTATAGTTATCCAGAAATACAAATTGCTGACTAATCGGGTTATCTACTACCGAATAGAAAATCACTACCATAAAGGGTAATACAAAGAAAAGTAAAACGCCAAGAAAGCTTGGGGCTAAAAATAGCCCCGAGCTTCTCTTGGCACGCTTTATTCTTTTGCTCTTAAGTCTACGCTCTTTTCCCAATGTCTTTGTCTTCATTAGATAAGACACTCCTTATATTACATATTCTCATCCACATAAATCTGTGCTCTGCTCTGAATGATGTCTGCTACCTCTTTCGCACTCTTTTGTCCCTGGAAGTAAGGCTCCACATCCTCCAGGATAATTGCAGCAAGTCCCTGATCCATCATGCTGGTAAGCTCACCCCTTTCAAGGAGCTCCCGTACCACATCGCACTGCTCCTTAGTGGCTGCATAGATATCTGCCTGCCAGTTATCATAGCCCCAGCTGGTTTTGGGATTTTCCATCCTGTTGCCACTTTCATCCAGCATGATTTCACCGTTCTCATCGTAGATGTAATCCGGTGTGGATGCTAAGGTAAACAGCTCCTCCAGCATATCCTTACGGGTTGGGAAGCCATTATAATTCCATTCATTGTACTTCTCATACTGTAGCATACTCTCTAAGAAGGCCCATGCACCATCCTTATTTTCACTCTTAGTGGTCATGGCATAGGTGTTATAGCTGCTTAGCTTGATACCGCCCTCCCCACCGGTGGTGGGATAGCCCATTATCCTAATTTCCTCCGGGAACATCAGGCTGTACATCTGATACTCCAGCATGCTGTAAAAGCCTGTATCTGCCAGAAGAATCTGTCCATTCTGTATCATATCCGGGAAGCTTTCATCCTCATTATAGCTAAATTCCAAATCAAAGCGATTACAGAATTCTAATACCTTGATAAACTCCTCGCTGTTAAAATTACATTTACCGGTACTGTAATCCACAAAATCACCGGTAGAATAATTCAAAAATATGCTGAGCATACTTTCCTTGGTGGCATAATAAAATACTCTTGCATCCGGATACTCTTCCGTAAAGGCAATAAACTCATCGATGGTCCAGCCCTCCATATCTCCCAGCTGGGAGGCTCTGCCGATGATGCCGCCCAGGCTCACAAATCTCGGAATGTTGGTAAGTACACCATCTACCGTACTGGTTTCAATGACATTATCCAGAAAATCCTCCTTAGAAACCGTCGTGCTCTTCTCAAGATATGGTGCCAAATCCTCAATCAGCCCCTTTGCCACCAGATTATCGGTGCTATAGTAGGATAAATTAATGATATCCGGGCAATTGGAGCTGGTTAAATCCGCATTCATTAATTTCAGTGCGTCATCATAGGTATTCTCCGTCCATTCTGTAGTATCGGGAATATATACCTTTATGGTCACCTGATACTGACTGTTTGCCTTATTAAACTTTACTGCCGCTGACTGCAGGTCATAATTGGAGGTAAGGGTACCAACTACGATTTCTTCCTTTGCAGTAACCTCATCGGCATTCTTCTTTTCCAGAACCACCAGCTCATATTGATCCTCTTGACTGCTGTAATCACTGGTAAATACATAAAGCCTGCCATCAGAGCCGGCAGTTACGGACTGTACATTATTTCCGTTGATGTTACAGCTCAGCCAGCTGACAATTTCTTTTATCTCACCGGTGGCGGGATTAAACTCATATAAGCACTCGCTTCCGGCTACTAAAATTCCTGCTTCAATTCCCGGCGTATAGTTGCCATTGGAATTAGAATCCGGACAACCGGAAATCTTATTTCCCAGAGATTTGGTGTCCCCATTAATCTCTATTAAATCCACACCGCTATAATCCATGGCATACATGGAAACATATATTTTACCATCCTTATCCTTACCCATGCCGCGAATCCACTCTGCCTGGGTGTCAATGGTGCATAATTCCTTACCGGCCTCATCCAGTACAAATACCAGATTGTTAGAGGCTAAGTAAATACGGCCCTTATCGTCCACCAGCATGTTCTGCACATAGCTGTTCATCTCATCCTTCATCAGCATTTCACTGATATTTGCCGCAAACACCTGCTTACCATCCTTGTCATACTTATGTACCGCATAGTTTGGCTCTACACTTTCGTAGCTGGCAGGGTTCTCCGGGTCGTATGTAGGATATTCGTAAACTATGAGATAAATGCTTCCATCATCGCTGATGCAGAAGCTGTTTACGCTAACCTGCTTCCCCTCCGTTGAGGCAGCCAGCTGAATGGATAATTCTGTAAAATCGCTTCCCTCCGCCAAATTCTTCTTCACAAATTTGGTCTTTGAAGTATAATTCACTTCATCATAAATAGTGTAAGAGGTGTAAAGCTCATCTCCTACCACCATTACATCGCTAAGCCAGCTGGCCTCCTCGATGTCAATCTCCATAAATGTGGGTACATACACATACCCTGATGCATTATTCCCTGTCTCCTTTGATTTACCACATCCTGCCATGGATAGTAACACGGCAAGTATAAGACATGCATGCATCATTTTTGTAAACAATTTACTTTTTTTCACTTTTCTTCTCCCCTTTTCACCATAACACTTTACTAAGCTAATATATTGGCCTAATAAAATGATAGCACTATTTCCTGCAAAATACACATTAAGTTTTCTTTAAATCTGCTTAAGATTTCTTAAGATGTATACAGCTTATGCCTCCTGCTCAGTAAAAGGACTTCCGGCAATTTTAATCGCTACAAACGTTACTGCAAGACATGCAATTGCACAAATACCAAAAACCAAGAGAGATTGCGGCATTGCGTAATATACGGACTCCCAAAGGAAGGTGGAGCTGGCATTAATTACGCAGTGGGCAAGCATGGCAGGAACCAGACTCTTATACCGCTTGGTCAAATATCCGAGTCCAAGCCCTAAAAGAAATGCATAGCTGCCCTGCAGAAGATTCAAGTGAAAAATTCCAAAGCCCAGAGCCTGAATGATATTAGCAATCCAGAATGCCTTTCTTCGGCCCAGTCCCGCTGCAAATCTTTCTCCAAAATACATGCATACACCACGATATACCAGCTCCTCTCCGATTGGAGCCAGACACACAGCCGCAATCGTAGTCAGCAGATTCTCCCCAAAGGAGGCAGCTTCCATCATCTCCATATAACTCTCCACTACCGATTCCGGAATCACACATACCGCCACCTGCATACCAAAATTCACGGCAAAGCCCATCCCCAGTGCAATAACCAGAATGATTACCAGATTCTTTGGTGAAAATATCTGAGAAATAGACATCCTCTGTACCTTCTTACGGATTCCCAGACCATACCACAGACCAAAGGTCAATATGATAAGCACATGTGTCACAAGCACTGCTAAACTGGAAGCGGCTGTTACCATATCCATGGACATCTGTTCAATGGTGGCCGTGTCCGTGATTCCCTGCTGCGCCGCCTGTACTCCCACAAGTACTCCTGCCGGCAGGTACACCAAAACTGCCCCCACAACCTGTACCAGCAGTGAAATCAGAAGCACAACCACACACATAAGCAGGCCTGAAAATCTAAGTTTTTTTTCTTTCATCGTAAATCTCCCCTTTTGTTTGTATATTTTAACTCACTACAGTTGTATAATAGCACAGTGATGTGCAAAAATACAGTTGCAAATTATACAATAAAAAACAGCTAACGTGCACCTTTTTGCACGTTAGCTGTTTAACACACTAACCCCTTAATCCACTGACTTCAAGGACTCCGTCATGCTGATATCCTCCAGCTTTTTATTCATCATCTTATTGACACAGAAAGCAAACACAAAGGTAAGCCCCACGGCATAAAAGTAGCTTTCCGGATTAATCTTTACATCAAAGGAAACCATATCCACCTTGATGCAGCTCATGACAAAGGCGTGAAGATTCTTGCCAAGGAATAGTCCAACCAAAGCCCCCACCGCTGTCAGTATCAGATTCTCACGGAAAACATAGCTGGCGGTTTCGTTCTTATAAAAGCCCAATACCTTGATGGTAGCAATCTCACGGACACGCTCCGTAATATTAATATTGGTCAGATTATAAAGTACGATAAATGCCAACGCCGCCGCACAGCCGATAACAAGGATTACAATATAATCCAAACTGCCCATCATACTGCTAAATCGTGCCTTGGTGTCCTCACTGATGGTCACGCTGGTCACCTCATCCAAATCCATAATCTCTGTGGAAAGCTCGTGGGCACTGCTTAAGTACTCCTCCTTCAGCTTCAAATATGAGATATTATACTCTATCTTTTCTTCCATCTCTGCTTCGTAGGTTTCCACAGTCATATACCCATAGTCAAAGACAAAGTTCCGGTTAATGGCAGACACCACCACCGTCATACGATTCCGGTCATCATCCACCAGAGTGACGGTATCTCCCACCACAATTCCCAGCTTATCTGCAATATTGTGCGTAATCATAATCTCACCGTCACCGGGGAATAAAAGAGGCTGCTTATCTAAATCATGCAGATTATAATACTTTCCCATTTCCTCGGGATTTTGGGGAATTACCAGCGTAAGAGTATCGCTCTTTTCTCCGAATTCCACCGTGTAAGAGCCTTCCGCAAAGGACATATAGTCCTCTGTTTTTCCTTCAATCATGGCCGCATACTCAGAAAGCAGCTCCCCCTCCAGATTCTCTGAAAAGGCCACCGTCATATCATAGGTCTGAATCTGGTCGTACTGGTCCGTTACCACATCTGCTACGGAATCATCCATTCCAAGCCCCGCAAGAACCAGCGCAGTACATCCACTGATACCGATAACCATCATAAAAAATCTTCTCTTATATCGGAATACATTTCGTATGGATACCTTCTGTAAAAAGCCCAGTCTCTTCCAGATAAAAGGTATCTTCTCTAAGAAAATACGCTTACCTGCCTTAGGGGTCTTGGGTCTCATCAGCTGCGCCGACACTTCCTTTAGCTCACTTCTGCAGCATATATACGTTGTTCCCACAGAGCAAAGCATGGATACCACCAGAGAGAAAACCAACATTTCCGGCATAAACACATCCTTAAATGAAAGTTGTGCATACATCATCTGGTATGCAATCCAGACAACTCTTGGGATTCCCAGACATCCGATGAAAAAGCCTGCCAGACATCCGATTAGCGCACTACTTCCGGAATAAAACAGGTACTTGGCCATAATCACACCATCACTGTAGCCCAGTGCCTTAAAGGTACCTATCTGGGTACGTTGCTCCTCCAC
>CAZOSU010000021.1:0-16154 GCA_964582515.1 uncultured Acetatifactor sp.
TCATCTTTCCGATTCCGATGGCCATATCGCAGTAACCGCTGAAATCAAAATAAAGCTCCAGCATATAACAAATAATTGTCACCCATGCAGATACTCCGTCCAGATATGCCACATTGGCAAACTCTGCGTTTACTACCACCGCCAGCATATCTGCCAGAAGAACCTTCTTCCCCAGTCCCAGAATGAACAGCATCACGCCATCAAAGAAAAGCTCCCAGTCCACTTTACGGTTTTTCCTGGCAGAAAGCTCCGGTAAAAATTCATTATGAAGTACTATGGGACCAGCTATCAGCTGCGGGAAATAGGTCACAAAGCATACATAATCTATGAAAGAATACGCTGGTGCTTTCTCTTTATAACGGTCAATGACAAAGGACAGCTGCTGAAACGTAAAAAAGCTGATGCCCAGAGGCAACGCTATTTTTTCTATGGCAATATCCGTATGAAACAGGAAATTACAATTGTCTATAAAAAAATTGAAATATTTAAAATAGAACAGCAAGCCAAGGTTAAGAAACAATCCCAGCCCCAGTACCACCCTCCGGCCTTTTTGCTTCTGTACCCGTTCAAAAAGCACACTGCAGCCATAATTTCCAAGCAGGCTGAATATCAAAACAAACAGATAACGCGGATTATAGTATCCATAAAACCACAGGGACATTCCTATCAAAAATACTTTTGCATATATGGGGTTATTGAGCCCCTGTAGCATGAACCATCCCACTAATGCCAATGGTAAAAATATGACTATGAAAATAACAGAATTAAAAAGCATCTTCCATATCCTTCTCTTAACATTTCAATACTCTCGCACAATACCATGGTAGATTATAGCACAGCGTAGAATTTACAGCAATTAAAAAGCACCGTTTCCGGTGCTTTAATGTTCAATCTGACGTCCCAGAAAGCTGGACGCCGCCTGGATGAGCTTCAGCTCCACATCGGCCATTTTAGCCTTGTTTTCTCTACTGAGAAGTACCACCGCACCAATCATGTCTCCTTCGCTGAGAATGGGAACAATCGCCTGATGCTTTATCTCGTCACTGACCTCCTCACTGATGGGAATAAAGTTACGGTCCCCCTTGGATGCCAGTATCGTCTCCCTGTTGTTGAGCTTCTCCTCCATCTTCTTACTGATGGCCTTCCCCTGATACATCTTGGCACCACCGGCTGCCGCAATAAAGGTATCGCGATCCGCAATCAGAGTCATATGTCCGGACACTGACGCCAGAGTCTCTGCATACTTTCCCGCAAACTCCGTAAGCTCTCCCAGTGGTGAGTATTTCTTTAAAATCACATGTCCGTCACGGTCTGTAAAAATCTCAATAGGATCACTTTCCCGAATGTGCAATACCCTGCGGATTTCCTTGGGAATTACGATTCTTCCAAGTTCATCTATTCTACGAACAATTCCTGTTGCCTTCATATTAACCACGTCCTCCAATATCATATTTTGAAATCTGTTTTTACCAAATTCCATTTTCTAAAATCAAGTTATGGAGTTATTATGTGGAAAATAAGAAATAATATGCAAAATTAATATAAAAGAGCGGAAACCGGAATTCTCTTGTCCACCTTCACAATATGCACAATCAGCCAATTCTTCAGATAAGCCACCAGCTCCTCCAAATATTCCTGCTGGTTCTCATCCACATTGTCCAGATTCACCTGATTCAGCATATCTACAAAAGACATATGTGCCACCTTCTGGGCTGCAAGACCTTCATAGCCGATACGCTCCATGTATGCTTCCTCATCAGCGAAGTGAGTCACCGTGTAATCCTTCAACACATTTAAAATATGTACAATCTCGTCATATTTATCATGAAGAAGCTCTGCCCTTATCAACCCGTCCGCCTGATTAATAATCTCAAAAAGCCTGGCATGCTCTCTGTCCACCAGCTCGATGCCGGTATAATACTCCTCTGAAAACACTAACTCCTCGCTCTTTTTTACCGGATTCTGCCCTATCATCATATCACTACAAAGGATGTGACGGTACAACCATTTTGCAAGATATAAAAGCAAATCATTTAACCGCTGTGCCGCCCCCTCCTCAGCAAGGCTCTTCAAATTATAATTGTTCACATACTCCGTAAATGCCCGATGCTCCTTCTTCTGTCTGGGCAGCTCCGGGTCCCCTGTCTTCTCCATATAAGCCTCTTCGTTGGCAAAATGCTCCCCGGCATATTTTGTAAGGGCTGTCAACAAATTCTTCTCCGCAATTAAAGCTGTATCTCCACTCTCTGCCAGCAATGTCATACCCTCATTAATCATGGCAAACAGCTTCTCATGCTCCTTATCAATACTCTCCACACCAATAAGACATTCTTTCGTAAACTTAAACATAGACACCTTCCTTTCTCATATTTTCCAACACCAGAGAATATTATACCACATTTTTTGTGCAAATTCCATAAATACCCATCATTACACATTGTAAGCTCTTACAATTTCCTTTTTCCCTTTTTGTATATTTTTCACAAGCAATTCGTCATTTTTAGTACCTTTTAGGACAAACGTACCAAGTTTTCCTCCGAAATTATCAGACTTTATTCTCATAGATGCCCAATTGCTCATTATGTTATATTGTTTTCATCAAAATAAGGGGAGGATTTTTATATGCGAAAAACAATTATGCGATTAGTTTCCAAGGTTTTAACCTTTTGTATGGCAGTTGCATTGCTTGCAAGTGCCGGAAGCATAACCGCGAAAGCAGATTCTGTTTCCTGGAATTTCAAAAATTCTGAGTTTAAGAATCTGGGAACTATTTCTTCAACTGTAACTGTAGATGGCTTGTCACTTATTGCAACCAGCTCAAAAACCATGTCTGTGAAAGCAGACTCTCAGACCGTGGACGGTACATCCTATACATACTGCCTTGCGCTTGGGGGGAGCGGCAGCACTTCCTACCGTTCCGTAAAGGTTCCTGTATCCGGCTCCGACACCATTAAAGTGGTATTAAAGAGTTCCGGAAGCTCCGCAAGAACTTTAGTTGTAGCAGATGCATCCGGTAACCAGTTAGGAACCTTATCCGCTGGTTCGTCAGCATCCTTACAGACCTACAGCTATTCCGGCAGCTCAGGCTATGTGTACCTGTACTCTTCCGGCAGCGGTATCAATATCTACAAGATTCAGGTAGATTCCAAGAGCTCCAGCAGCTCCTCAAGCAGCTCCAGCAGTTCTTCATCCAGCACCACCGTTTCTAACTATTCAACACTTTCCGACGGCTGGTACTATATTAAGAACGTAAACAGCCAGAAATATCTTCAGGTTACCAACAACTCCGGTTATGACGGAGCAAATGTTGAACAGGGTACCGGTACCGGCGTTTCCGGTCAGAAGTGGTACCTTACCAATACCGGCAGCGGCTACTTCACCTTAAAGAATGGCACCGGCTATATGCTGGACGTTCCTTACGGTATCAACGAGGACGGCACCAACATTCAGGTTTGGTCCAACAACGACTTAGACCCTCAGAAATTCAAGCTTATCGCTTCTTCTGCAAAGAGCGGTGCTTATGGAGTACTTACGAAAGCAAGTGCAGACACCAAGTGTCTCGACGTATACAATTTCAGTACTGCGGATGGTGGTAATGTATGTCAGTGGACCTACTATGACAATTCCTGCCAGCAGTGGATTTTTGAAGCAGTGGGCGGTTCTTCAAGCTCCTCCGGTTCCAGCTCATCAGGCTCTTCAAGCTCAAGCTCATCTGTAGCAAGCGGTGACTTATTCGTTTCAACCAGCGGTAAGTCTTCCAATAGTGGTACCCAGAGCAGCCCTTACGACCTTGCAACTGCAATCAAGAAGATTTCTGCAGGCAATACCATCTGGGTAATGTCCGGAACCTACAGCTTATCCAGCACCATCGTCATCGATGAAAGCAACTGCGGTAAATCCGGCTCTTACAAAAAGATTAGCAGCTACAACGGTGGCACTGTAACCTTAGACTTCAGCTCCATGTCCGAATCAGGCTCCAACAGAGGTATCGTACTTGACGGTGACTACTGGCACATCTACGATATCGATATTAAGGGTGCCGGCGACAATGGTATGCTTTTATCCGGTAACAACAACGTAATTGAAATGTGTCAGTTCTATGAGAACCATGACTCCGGGCTCCAGATTAGCCGCTATCAGACACAGTATGATGAATTATCTGAGTGGCCTTCTTACAACCAGATTATCAACTGTACCTCCTTCAACAACAAGGACGAGGCTACTTCTGAAAATGCTGATGGTTTCGCTGCAAAGCTGACCTGCGGTAGCGGAAACGTATTTGACGGCTGTATCGCATACTGTAACAGCGACGACGGTTGGGATTTATATGCTAAGACCGATACAGGCGCCATCGGCGTCGTAACCATCAAAAACTGTGTAGCGTTTGGTAACGGTAAGTTAACGGACGGCTCCGGTTCTGCAAACGGTGATATGAACGGCTTTAAATTAGGCGGCTCCGGTGTTCCTACCGCTCATGTTATCACTAACTGTCTTGCATTTAATAATGGTGCCTGTGGTTTTACTGACAACAACAATGGTGGTGCAATCTCCATGAGCAATTGTACCGCAGTAAACAATGGTGTGTATGCAGATAAGGCAAACTTTATGTGCTACAGAACATCATCCTCTGCAACCTACAAGAATCTTCTTTCCTACTCTGATGAAATTGTTGCAGCAGATAAATTCCTTGGAAAGATGACTAATTGTGTATACGCCAACAGCGGTTACTACTACATCAGCTCCGGTACCTTCTCCGGAAGTGCTGTAAAGAGCGGAACCAAGCTTTCTTTATCCTCATCCATCTTCAGTAGCACCAGTATCAGCGGCTACTCAAATGGAACGTATGCAACCAACTACCACACTGCTTTCCGTGCATCTGACGGTAGCATTGATTTAAATGGTCTGTTCCAGGTAAAGAGCGGCAGTGCAGTAAGCAGCTACGGTGTAGGTGCATCTTTAGACTAAACAAATCTCCTTTGAGTAAAGAAAGAGGGCTTCCATCCGGGAGTCCTCTTCCTTTTTGAATTATTCTCTTAAATATTCCTCTGCAAAATGTGCAGCCACAGCGCCGTCCGCCACAGCCGTCACCACTTGTCTGAGCGCTTTGCTTCTTACATCTCCTACTGCAAACACACCGGAAATACTGCTTTCTGTGTTTTCTCCGGCAATAATATACCCATTCTCATCCAGCAGTAGCTGTCCTGATAAAATATCTGTTACCGGGTTGCGCCCGATTGCCACAAAAATACCATCACAAGCCACCTCTTCCGCGACGCCGCTCACTGTACTTTTCAGTCTCACACCACAAACCTTGTCCTCTACAAGGATTTCTTCCACAACACTATTGTAGCAAATTTCTATATTTCCTGCATTTTCCAACTGTTCCTTATATACCTTTGTTGCCCGAAGCTGGTCCCGGCGATGCACCAGTATTACCTTCTCTGCCACTCTGGACAAATATAGTGCATCTGCCACGGCAGAATTCCCTCCTCCTACTACCATCACCGTTTTCCCACGGTAAAAGAATCCGTCACAGTGCGCACAGTAATGCACACCGCGCCCCCGCAGCTGCTTTTCACCTTGTACCTCCAGCGACCTGGGGTCCGCACCGGTAGCGATTATCACCGTTTTGCCACGGTACACCTCCGTAGCCGTGCGTACCTCCTTAATATGAAATTTCAAGTCTACGGAAACCACCTCCGCCTGCACAGTCTGCGCTCCAAACCTTTCTGCGCCCTGTTTCATTTTCATTCCCAGACTAAAACCATCAATCCCCTCTTCAAAGCCCGGATAATTGTCTATCTGACCGGTAAGAGTCATCTGTCCCCCCGGTGCCATTTTCTCCAAAACCACTACATCAAGTCCTGCTCTCGCACCATATAGCGCCGCGGTATAGCCTGCAGGGCCACCGCCGACTATAATCATATCATACATATGTTCCATAAATTTCACTCCTTTTTATGGTAGTATGCCCATTATTTTGTATCCTATTAAGAAATGTGTGGAAGTACACATTTCATCACAAAATCCTCCCCGGTACATCCACCGGGGAGGATTCATCATACATACTTATTCACCAAAATTAGCTTCTACATATTCTTTAATGACCCGGCTATCCTGTGGCATTCTACAGCCCACAATATATTCGCCGTCGTTATTAGAGCTACGGATAATGCAGCCTTCCAATTCCTTGCCGGAAAGCACGTCAAAATTCTTAATATCCACTACAACGTTCTGTCCCTTGTTATCCGCAAACAGCTTATCCTTCACCGCAAATGCGAATCCATTGGCACTGATATTCACCATCTTACCGGTGTAAGGCTTGTCAGAACCCTTCATACGAATAACACACATGTTGGTAAGAGGCATTCTGGGGTACTTTCTACGGTTAAATACCTGTGGATTACTCTCCACAAAAACTCTGTATTCTCCCGCCTCTTCCGCCTTTGCATGATGAATTTCCACATCATTCCAGCAATACAGTACATTATCAACCACGATACGAAGCTGACAAAGCATATGCCTTTCCCTCTTCTCCACCACCGTCTCTCCGTTGGTATTAAGACTGATATATACATTTTTGTCTTCTCTGCCTACTACCTCACCGATAAACTCACGATCCTTGTTGCCGGAAGCATCCTTAAAGG
Source organism: uncultured Acetatifactor sp. (assembly GCA_964582515.1). Taxonomy (GTDB): domain Bacteria; phylum Bacillota; class Clostridia; order Lachnospirales; family Lachnospiraceae; genus Acetatifactor. The sequence goes on from CAZOSU010000021.1 coordinate 6,648, forward strand.
CTATGGCAATCTTCATACCATCACGTACATCCTGCACGCCCATGAAGCCGCCTACACCAAGCTCCTCCATCAGATGTCCCACAACCGTCTCAATACTCATTGCACTGCGGGCACTTTCCTCATATTTGCTCAGCATGGTCTTGGTTGTCATCTCTGCTTCACTGATACTCTCCGTCATGACATCCATAACCTCGCATACCTGCTTCATATTATCCACAAGTGTGATATTGGAGGCTTCCACTTCCTTAACCGCAGCATCTACGACCTTGATATTCTCACCGAGGCTGGTAGCATCATTGGTAATATCCGTTACACTCTGATTTACATAGGAGACCTTCTCAATATTTACCTGAATCAGCTCTACCGTCTCCGTAATGGCATCCAGCATCTTCTGGGACGTATCCTCCAGATGCGCAAGCGCTGTCATGATACGGCTGGAGGAGGTTGCGGTACCGCTACTCAAATCACGGATTTCATTGGCAACCACCGCAAAGCCCTTACCGGCCTCCCCTGCCCTGGCAGCCTCGATAGACGCATTAAGTGCAAGGAGATTGGTCTTGGTAGTAATACCCTCAATCGTTCCGGTTTCCTGCTTTACGTTATTAAACTCAGACTTAAATTCTACTAAAATTTTCTCAATTTCTGCGGACAGCTGTGCCATCTTGTTGGTGGTGTCAACCACCTCCACCAGCTCTTGGGAGCTCTTATTTGCATGCTCTACAGAAGCACCGATAAGTCCCACTACCTGCTCCATCAAATCCGCCACATTCTTCACCTGATTATCAATGACGGTGGTCATTTCCATGGAGGACATGGTCTTATCATTCAAAACACCGTTATTATCTGAAAGAGCCTGCATATCGCGTACTACGTTGTTTGCACCCTCTTTATTCTCATCGGCAAGCTCGCGTACTACTGTCACACCATCCACAACCGCATTACTAGCCGTTTTAACCTTCTCCACGGTCTGTACCACGCGCCGGAGATTGCCTTCAATGGAACCGGTTAACGCTCCGTCGGACTCTGTCAGATGCTTGATTGACATCAGTGTACAGATATAGCAGCAGATTACGATGGCAAACTGTATCGCACAATCAACGCTGCTGACAAATTCCATCATATCCTTGGCCATACCCTTATACATATTACTGGTAATCAGGACAAACAGGGTGGAAAACATCATATTACGAATATATTTTCTGTCCTTATAAAGCACCAGAGCAGAAATCAAAGGAAGGATAAATATGTACGATACCTCATCCAATGCTGTCCATGCAATATAAGCAAAGTTCAAAAGATACCCATATCCCATAATATACTTGTAGCCTTTATAGTGCATACCCTTGATTCTTAAGAAAAGACCGGCAACAATATAGGCCCCCCATCCGATAACCGCAACTGTAATCTGCCAGGTAAAGCTCATAAAGCCGCCCTGTGTTACCTTCACACCATAATAAACATTTACAAAAATCAAAAGCATTAACCATATTGTTCCGGCTCGCCTATTGGCCTTCGCTCTAAAATAGCTCTCATCATAATCCTTCATATTATTTCATTCCTTTCTCTCCCGGATTATTCGCTCTAAAATTTTTATTATTGTACCACACCTTCTCTTTTTTTGGTACCTTTTACCCATGATTAAGCATGGCAAACAATGAATTTCGTCATTTTTCACATCTGACAAAGAAAAAATTTGCAGATTTTGACCAGTTACTTTACTCTAATGTAAGTGATTTTCTGCCGGGTCATAATCTTCTCAGAAATCATACCCCTGCCAAGGGTACTTGATTGCTTTTTTTTGCATGCTGGGGTACACTAAAATCAGGAGGGCTCTTCTATGAAAAACAAATACACCCATTTTATCCTACTCACCGGCAGCACCCTTTTAATGGCTGTGGGTACTTATTTTTTTAAATTTACCAACAATTTTACCTTTGGTGGAATCACCGGTCTGGCGGTAGTGGTTGCAAAAGTAACAGGCATCTCTGCCAGCGACTTTTCCTTGCTTGTGAATATGCTGCTTCTTGTTCTGGGCATGTTTGTGCTGGGCAAAGCCTTTGCCGCCAAAACAGCGTACTGCAGCATCCTATTATCGGTTACACTCTCTGTTTTGGAACGAGCTTGTCCCATGACTTCTCCCCTGACTGACCAGCGCATGCTAGAGCTTGCCTTTGCTGTAGCCCTGCCTGCCCTTGGTTCTGCTGTTTTATTTAATATCGGCTCCTCCAGTGGCGGTACAGACATTATAGCTATGATACTGAAAAAATACTCCAGCTTTGACATCGGCCGGGCCCTGCTTCTGACAGATATCCTTGTGACCATCTTCGGTTTCTTTATCTTTGATGTGGAAACGGGACTGTATTCCGTTATGGGTCTGGCAATACGCTCTTTCATGATTGACGGCTTTATTGAGAATCTGAATCAATCCAAATATTTCAACGTGGTATGCAATGACCCTGACCCCATCTGCGACTTTATTGTAAAATCTCTGGGGCGTGGGGCTACGGTATGCCATGCGCAGGGTGCTTTTTCAGGACGGGACAAATATGTGATTTTTACAGCCATGAATCCTTCCCAGGCCGTAAAGCTTCGTAATTTTATCAAAGAAAATACGCCGGATGCATTCATTCTGATCTCTAATACCAGTGAAATAATCGGCAAAGGCTTCCACAGCATCTAGTGGAAGCTTTTTTGGTATATTATCCCCAACTTTTCTTTGGAATTAATTGCTTTTTTTGCCCAAAAGTATTAAGCTGTATGTATCGAAAGTCACAGCAAAGGAGAGGCATATGAAGAAAAAGGATAATACACCCAAAGCTTCCAAAAAACAAAAAGCACTCAAGATAGATAAAAAATTGTTTTCCCTGCCGGTAAAGGATAAGCTTAAAGCCGCCTTTACGAAGGTTTCCATTGCATTTACCACATCCCTCGTGATTTCTGCAGTGGGTGCCTGCTGTCTGGTATTCCTGTTCAATGATTTTTATACGGTACAGCACGAGAACAGCAACCTACAGATGGAAATCCGAAAAAATTTACAGCTGGTTGATAAGAATGTATTATGGGCAGCCACCTCCGACTCCGCCATTGAAACAAGTCAGAAGCTAACAAATGTGGTGAACTATTCGGATATCCTGACCAAACAGGTGAACAAGCTCATTGCAAACTTTGACGAACCGGAGCTGACAGGGCCTTTGTCCACTGCCATGCAGGATTTCGCCGACCAGCGCTCCCAGATGCAGAAATATATCAGCAAAGACGACAAGGATGCTGCCTTTGCCCTTTATGAAGCAGAATACAGTGCTGCCGTAACAGCCATGGAAAATGCTCTTATTGCCATCGGCGATAAGGCGGATGAAAAAGCATCTACAGAATATGCAATTACCTCCATTATCGCTCTGATTGTTTTACTACTCACCGCCACCGGTATTATAAGCAGTATTCTTCTTTCCACAAACCTTACCAAGCAGATTACACATGTTATTTGTAATCCATTAAAGGAATTGGAAACCGCTGCTGCTAAGCTTAAGGCTGGTGAGCTGGACATTGAAATTACTCATGAAAGTCCTGACGAATTAGGACAGCTGTCTGACAACTTCCGTGCAGCATGCACTCAGATGAAGGAGGTCATCCGGGATGCCGGATATGTTCTTTCCACTATGGCAAACAAGGACTTCACCGCGCAGACCAGGGACGAGGCTCTCTATGTAGGTAATTTCCATGCACTTCTGGAAAATATGCTTCTGCTTAGCAAGCAGCTGAGTGACACCTTAGGACAAATTAAGGATGCTTCCGAGCAGGTTTCCGTAGGTTCCTCACAGCTGGCCAGCAGCGCCCAATCCCTTGCAGAAGGTTCTACGGACCAGGCCGGTGCCATACAGGAGCTCACCGCTACCATTGCCTCTGTATCTGAGATTGCAGCCAGAACCAGCGAAATGTCTGCTCTGTCTGCCGAAGGTATGACTGATGCTGCCAGGGATGGCGAAGCAAGCCGACAGGAAATGATAAACCTTACCCATGCCATGGAAAGCATTATGCATACCTCCCATGAAATTGAAAACATCATCAGCATGATTGAGGATATTGCAGAGCAGACCAACCTCTTGTCTCTCAACGCTTCCATCGAAGCCGCCAGAGCAGGAGAGGCAGGACGTGGCTTTGCAGTAGTTGCGGACCAGATTGGTAAGCTTGCTGCAGACAGTGGAAAATCTGCTGTGATGACCAAGGACTTAATCAATAAATCCCTGGAAGAAATCAACCGTGGTAACGACATCGTGCAGACCGCTTCCCAGATGATGGAGAAGGTGCTGGAGAGCATGACAGCCTTCGCAGAAGAAGCCAAGGGTACAGCTACCGCTACCACCTCACAGGCAGATATGTTAAAGCAGGTGGAGGCCGGTATCGAGCAGATTTCCCAAGTTGTGCAGGACAATTCCGCAGTTGCGGAAGAAACCTCCGCAGTCAGCGAAGAGCTCTTTGCACAGGCCGAAAGTCTGCAGGAAATGATTGGACAATTCCAGTTACAGTAATATATGCGTAGAAAAGACCCGCCACAATGTGACGGGTCTTTCTTATGTCATATTATGCTAAAATCTCTTCCACAAGCCTTGCAGCATCCATAATACAATCCGGGCAGCTGCGGAGAACCTTACCGGTTTCTACTCCCTTAAGCTCCTTGCAAATGGAGGAATCGTTCTGCTCCATAAAACGCTTTACAATCTCCTTGGAAAGCTGATAGGAGGAAGCCTTTGTTCCCGGAGCCTGGTCCTTACCACCGCTGTTCTTCATACCTGCAAGCACACATGCACCGGATACAGCACCACAGGTGCCCTCCATGCAGCCCATACCAAGCCCCAGGGCTTCGGTCATCCGGAACATGGTATCCTCATCCACACCTACCAGGTCACAGTAGGTACACGCCACAGCCTGGGCACAGTTATAGCCTTTATCGTGTCTGACGATTGTCTCTTGTACTCTTGTTTCCATAATAATCTTCTACCACCTTTTACAGCCTATTTTGCAGTAGGCTCTACATCTCTTCCTGAGTTCTTGCTCATAGTTAAGAGCTTTGTTCTCATTTCATTTTCAATTCTCTGAAGCTCAACCTCAGCAGCAGCTCTCTTATTTCTGCCGTCCTCCTGAATCTTCATTACCTCATCAAAGGTGCTGATTAAGGTCTGGTTGGTCTGAGTTAAGGTTTCGATATCGATAATTCCTCTTTCAGCTTCCTTGGCAGTTTCAATCGTAGCCATCTTCAAGGTCTCCGCATTCTTCTTAAGCAGTGCATTGGTCATATCACTTACTTCACGCTGTGCACGTGCCGCATCGGTAGAGTGGCTAAGTCCGATAGCGATAACCATCTGGCTCTTCCAAAGAGGAATGGTATTCACTAAGGTGGACTGAATCTTCTCGCTCATAGCGGTATCGTTACTCTGAATCAGACGAATCTGTGGAGCCATCTGCAGGGATACGGTTCTGGTAAGCTCTAAGTCATAAATCTTCTTCTCGAAGCGGTCAATCTGTGCAGAGAAGTCCTTTGCAGCCTGGGTATCCTCAGGAAGTCCGCTTGCCTCAGCCTTTGCTACCAGTTCAGGAAGCTCTACGGTCTTGGCATGCTCTAATTTCTGCTTACCTGCGAGGATATACATGGACAGCTCCTTGAAATAGTTCAGGTTCAGCTCGTACATCTTATCCAGCATGGCCACATCCTTCAATAAGGTAATCTGATGTGCTTCCATAGCGGTCACAATCTTATCGATATTGGCATCTGCCTTATCATATTTTGCCTTTAAATTCTCTAATTTGTTGCTGCTCTTCTTAAAAAATCCAAAGAAGCCCTTGGTCTCTTCATCATCTTCAAAGTTCTTAAGCTCTGTCACCACATCGGTAAGCATCTGACCGATTTCTCCCATATCCTTGGTACGTACATTACCAAGAGCAGTTTCGGAGAACTCTGCAATCTTCTTCTGGCTGCCTGCACCAAACTGAATCAGCTGCTGGGTATTATTTAAATCAATCTGCTTTGCAAAATCATCCACCATCTTCTGCTCTTCGGGTGTAAGCACAATCTGTGCTGCAACCTTCTGCGCACTCTCTACAGCCTTTTCCTCTACTACGGTTACTTCTTCCTTAGTGGTTGGAAATGGATCAAAGGTAAGAGTTGGTGCCTCCTTTAACATTGTGTCCAAATCATTGCTCATGTTGTTTGTTTCCATAATTTATCTCCCTTCAAATTGTGTTTAATTACTAAGCTTTGAAAAAGCTTTTTCTTTCGTCAAGCCCTCGTTGGCCAGCATGGTCTGAAGTACCTGGGCATCGGTAGTAATATCAAATACCTTATCCTGGAATAAGCTGTTTAAAAGCTCTACGAAAGCCTCATTAATGGTATCCAGCGTCTTCTCAATCTCTTCCTTTGCCGCCAGTATTTCATCTCCCGGATTACTTACCTTGTCAAACTCAAGATAAGCCTCCACCAGCTTTAATGTAGTGGGCAGGTAATAATTCATCACCTTATGCATACGAGGCATCTGTGCCGGCTCATTCTCCACCCGGGCAAATATTTCTTTCAGTAAATCCTCCAAACGATACATCTTGGCAGAAATCACCTCTCCCGGAATCAAATCATTATAATCCCTGAGCTTGCGGATACAATCCTGTCCCTCAGAAATCATCTGCTGAAGCTCCGTTTTCTGCTGCGCCTTCGCCTCTGCTACCAGCTCACTTGGCGTTTGTGCCTTAGACTTTTTCTTCTCCTGCTGCTCCCGAACAAGTCTTGCCTTCTCCGTCTCCTGATACTGCTTATATATCACATCATTCAGCATCAATGTGGTGCCTTTTTTATCAAGGCGGGCACTGGGGATGATTCCCTTCTGGAGAATCTTCCGAAGCTCCTTAAGCACCTGCCTTGGTGTCTTTCCCACCTGTGAGGCAAGGTCATCCACCTCTGCATACAATTTATTACCACAGAGCTTTACATATCTTTTGGCCCTGCGAATCAAATCAATCTTGCTCTTACCAAAGCAAATAAAGAAAATAGACATTGCAAGGAAGAATAAAAGCCATGCCGTTGCTGCTCCCCAGCCAAATGCCAAAGAACAAATAGATAACACAAAAAGCGTGATGTTGGCTATCGCTCCAAATACGATAAACAGTACTCCCGCAACCATCCCCTCACTTTTCACATCTACCAAAAGACCTGTCCTGCGGAATCGCTCCTGCTCCTGTGCAAGCCTTCTCTGCTTCATCGCCTCTTCTCTCGCCCGCTGCACAGCAGCCTGATTCTGCTGCATCTGCTTTTCTCTGGAAGCTCTCTGCTGCTGCCAGTAGGCTGCATTATACTGGTTCCCCTGTTGCTTTGCCTTCCACTCCTCCTTCTGCTGCCATGCTTTGGAAGATGTCACGCCGGCATCATTCAATGCCGTGGTCACGGTATCGGATACCAAGCTGTTCAAATTTTTAAAATCACCTGTGGTCAGAGCCTCGTTCAAGGCCCCCTTTATCTGATCACCCAGATTATTAAGCTGTGAATTATTACTCATTTTTACTCCCCTTATGCTTTTCCCACTCATCACTTCTATTTCTCAGTGTAACACGGTAAATTGGTGATTGCAACCAAAAAAGAGCCACTATGGGTGACTCTTTTGTAGGAATACTGCACGTTAAATGCTCTATAAAATTATCTGTCCATTTCCGCGATACGACCGGTGCACTTGTGCTCTCTGATAATACCATCGATTTCCTTAAGGTCTGTGGAAAGTAAATCGCCGGGAATGGTGTTCTTAAGGGAGCTGGTAGCATTACCATACTCCAGTGCCTTCTGGTAATCTCCCTCATGGGAAAGAAGACCGTATAATACGCCGGATATGTACGCATCACCACTACCGATACGGTCCACTACCTCGATATTTGCATACGGAGGCTCCTCGTAGAAGGTATCGTCCTTTGCACTGTATAGAATGGAACCAAAGGTATGACGCTTGGGGCTATGTACGATTCTCTGGGTGGATGCCACGATGGATACCGGGAAGTCCTGGGTAAAGCTCTTCATGATGGATTTGGCATCCCCCTCCTTTAAGAAGGTCAGTCTGGCCGTTTCCTCCGAACAGAAGAAAATATCCACGTAAGGAAGAATTCTTTCAATACACTCCTTTGCCTCCGAACCGGTCCATAAATTTCCACGGAAGTTTACATCAAAGGAAATAATGGCACCCTCTGCCTTAAAACGCTTAATCATCTCAATGGTGGTCTCACGCACCTGTGGGCTCAGCGCCAGTGTAATACCGCTGGTGTGGAAGCATCTGGTTGACTTAAAAATCTTCTCATCAAAATCATCTACAGAGATTGTGTTGATGGAGCTGTTCTTTCTGTCATATACAATACGGGGCTTTCTGGGATACGCACCACTCTCATAATAATACACACCCAGTCTGGCATCCTTTCCGCTGTCATATACCAGATAATCATCACTGACTCCGCAAAGGCGCACACGATTCTTAATATATGTTCCTAAATCATTGGCGGGAAGCTTGGAAATAATACCGCAGCGAAGTCCCAGCATAGCCGCACCGGTAATGGCATTTAACTCCGCACCGCCGGCCTGCTTTCCAAAAGAATCACCTCTGGTAATTCTCTCATTTACGGTAGGGGAAAGGCGAAGCATCAATTCTCCCAGTGCCAACAAATCAAACTCTTTTTTTTCACTCATTTTCATAATCTCCTTACATTGTATGAAAGCTCTTACATCCGCATAAATACTATAACATACCAGCCATTTTCCGTAAAGTGAGAGACCATTAATTAATTATTTAACAAAACAGCTCAGCCATGTCTTTGCATGCTCCCCAAAAGCTGCCTGCAACGCAGCAGAGCTGTTATAATAACAATAGCTTCATATCCTCCAGCAGCTTTTCCGTACTTTCAAGAAGCAGCTCCCCATCCTTTTCTATGATACCGATTTTCCGGTATTTGTAGGTAAAAAAGGGATTTCCGTATGCCGTAAAGGTCAGCTGGTCCTTATATTTCCCCAGCAGCTGTGGAATCTTTGCCACATCAATTTTAGCATCCGGGCAGAAGGTAAACTGTATCCGCTCATTCTTTCCCCGGATTTCCGTCATATACAGACTATGCGCCAGTGCACGAATGAGCGCAATCCGAAGCAGATTGTCCACGCTTCTGGGCAGCTCTCCGAAACGGTCCAAAAGCTCATCCTTCATCTCCTCCCGCTCCTTTTGATTCTCAATGCCTGCAATACGCTTATATATATCCAACTTCTGGGCTTCATTTACGATGTAGGAGGGTGGAATGAAGGCATCCACATCCAAATCCACCGTGGTCACGAAATCCGTAACGGTCTCAATTCCCTTTAACGTCTTCACCGCCTCGCCCAGCATTTTGCAGTACATATCGTAGCCCACAGCCTCCATATGGCCGTGCTGCTTCATGCCCAGCAGATTTCCTGCACCGCGAATCTCCAAATCCCGCATGGCAATCTTAAAGCCGCTGCCAAGGTCG